>NZ_JVPT01000055.1:0-41767 GCF_001055915.1 Corynebacterium sp. 212_CJEI
CTCCTGGTCGAAAGTGGTGATGCATTCACCGCCTGAACCTACCGTGCTCAAAGTGTCATAAACCTAGTCACTTTCTTTTTGGGGCAAACTATCCAGCGGTCCCTCGGCCCCACTACCCAATTACCCAACTACCCAATCAACGGGCCGGCATTGCGCACATCCGCGCGGAAAGTCACCCCACCTGCGGCTACCACGCGTTCGCGCTCGATGAGGATTGAACGGAGCGTCGATAAGCGAACTGCGTGCAATTCCACCTCTTTCCACACCACCCGCGCGACATCCAGCCCCGTTGCGCGCAGCGAACGCTCGCGGTAAGTCTCCCGCGTGAGCAGCTTGGACTGAGCCGCGGGCGTCGGCGCGACCTCGCTCGCCGAATACTTGATGTGGCCGTCGAACTCCACGACAAGCAGCAGTTCAGGGATATAAAATCCACGCGGGCGAGAAAGTGCGGCGGATCGTGGCTGGTGCCGCGAGTCCAGATTTCGGCTTGCTCGTGGAACTTCAGGCCGAGTTCGAGAAGAGCGGCTTTAGTCAGCGCCTCACCGGGCGTTTCGCAACGACCATGACAGACCGCGAGCGCACGATGAAACAGCTCTTGGCCCCGCACGCTGGGATAATGCACCGGGAGCTCCTCCAGCTGATCGCGCGTGGCGCCATGCCGCAGCGCACCTTCGACAGCCAACACCGCCGCCCGCCACGACACGGACTCCGGCCCCTTCTGCCTGAACCGGACGCGACACTCATCGAAGGCCGCACGCGCGAGCACCGCGACCCGCCGGTCCGCGAGCCCCTGCGTGTGATCCAGATGGATCTCCGAGCGCAAGCGCATGCAATAGTCGATGCCGTGGAACTCCTGACTCCCGCCCACGACCACAATCTTCGCATCGCGCACCAGCACCCACGAACCGTGCAAGGCCAGCGCTGCAGCTCCCGAAATGACGCCTGACGACGTCTCGGAGACCACCGCCAAAGCAGTAATAGCCAGGCGTTTCTCGCGGTGGAGCCCCTCCCAGGCATGCGCGACTACATAGTGACCTCGGCAAAGCCGCTCCAGATAACCGGCCCGCGCTTGCCTTGCGACCTCGCGGTATCCATTCCCCGGCTGGTCATCCGGCCTAATGATTCCAAACTGGTCCGCCACCAGTTGCTTGCGTTTCTTGTTGACCATTTCTCCCCCGCCCCGTGGTTGTTGTCCTGTGGCTGTTGCCCCGTGGTAGTTATTTCGTCCTTATTTTTGTGGCGCTGTTTTGTGGCTCTATTTCGTGGCCTTGGCTTGTGGCACTGTTTTGTGGCCCCTATTTAATAAGGCGCGGAAATTGCCCTCGCGGTTCCATTCCTTTTCGGCTGAGCACCCAGTCGGGGGAAAACTTTTGGGCCTTGCGTGGTTTTTGTAGTTTGCGTGGTTTACGGGACCCGTGTGACCGTGCCCCACGGTCCTTCTGAGCTTGAGGCCGAGCTAGTGCCCAAGTTACTGACTAGGTTTATGACACTTTCGTGGCAAATTTTGTCCTCAAAGTGTCATAAACCTAGTCACTTTCTCCGCGGGTGAGCGCACCCGCTAGTCTTGAGGCATGACTGAATCGGCGCGCGAGGAGCGCAAAGCGACTGGGACCTCTTCTCAGACGAAGAGGCGGCGGCGGAATCGTCGCCGTTCTCAACGCGCGTCGGCAGCGGGCGCGAAAACACCACCAACAGCACCGGCTTCCACCACAACGGACGCAGCCACGACCAACGCAGCTACGCCGGCCTCAACCACCACCGACGCGGCCACGACCAGCGCGGCTATTACCGGCGCAATCGCAACCGGCGCGAGTACCGCTGGCACACCGGCCACAGCCACACCCACACCGGCCACAGCCGAGACCGCCGCAACAAAGGCCGCTGACGAGCACAAGCAGTTCTCGTCGGCGGAGGAAGCTCCTTACGCAATCGTGTCCATCCAGGCCACGGGCATCCACCCCAAGACGTCTCGGCTGGTCAGTCTGGGAGTATCCACCGCCGACAGCAGCGGCAACATCGTGGACACCTGGCATGTCGTCATCAATCCCACCGAAGATCCCGGCCCGACACACCTCCACGGCCTCGAGCCCGCGGACTTCGAGGGGGCACCGAAATTCGGGGTGATCCAGGCCAAGCTCGCGCACGCGCTCGATGGGCGCACGTTGGTTGCTCATAATGCGCCGCTGGTCTGGGGTTTTATAGTTGCCGAGGCCAAGAGGGCCCGTCGTCAAGCGAATCGTGAGCGATCCGCGCGGAATAAGCGGGGGCGTCGTCGTACGCGCACTCGCGTCGCGAGAATTCCGGCGCCCGCACGGATTGCCGATACGTTGGAAACGGCGCGCCGCCAGGGCAAACGGCTTGACGACGCACGCCTGCGCGCCGTCGCGCGCGCCTATGGCCTCGATGTGCCTTCGCCCGAGGCATCGATTGCTGGCATCTCGGTGCCGGAGCGAGTGCGGACGTTGGATGACGTCACCACCACGCTTGCGCTGTTCCGCGCACAGGGCGGGCTCGATGCGGGCGCAACCCTGAACATGTACACGCCCGACCAGCTGCGCGAAGACATTGTGGGCCTGCAGCGCTCGGCAGTGCGTGTCGACGCGATGGAGGCGCCGCGCCCCGTGGAGAACCCCGGCCGCTATACGCCGGGGCGGAAGCTCGCGGAGGGTATGGAGTTCGTCGTGGCACCAGAGGTGTCGCTGGACCCAGATGAGCTGATTGAGGCGGGAGTGCGGGCTGGGCTGGCCTACTCGGAGAAGGTCACGCGAGAGTCATCGGTGCTGGTGTGTAACCGACCTGCGGATGTGACTCCGGATCAACTGACGGGCAAGGCCATGCATGCCCACCGGAAGGACATTCCGATCGTTTCCGATGAGGCATTCTTGCGACTGGTCGGAGAGATGTCGCCGGCCGCTGTGAAGGACGAGGCTAACGGCTGACTCGGTGGCTGCTCATTGGGTAATTGCAGTGGCACTGGGGCAACGGGCCTGCCGGATAGTCATCTTGTGGAGTCTAGTTTGCAGGCGTTAAGCCCCAGGACCGCGCTGATTCTGTGACGGTTGGAAGCGACAACCTTATAGATAAAGCTCCACAGTTTTGTCAGTGGCGGGAAGAGCAGGAATGTGCCCGCACATCGGAATAGTGCCTTGGTGCCGCCCTCACGCAAGGCGATACCTATCGCCTCGTGGCCGTACCGAAATTCTCGGCCGCTCTTAGCACCAGGTTCACCGACTGCTGCTTCGGCTGGGATTGTGGCGACCGCCGGGGTTGGAAGCATGGCGACCGCCTCAGCTGAGATGTGTTGACGAACTTCCTCTGGCAAGGACTGGTCTTCGGGACTAGCACCAATCATGCGGACACCACTGAGTTTGGCCAGAAGGGTCACGCTTGCCTCGCAGAACCCACAATCGCGGTCGTAGTAGAAAGTGATGTCAGGGTTCATCATTTTTCGGCGGCCTTTTTATACAGACTCTTGCCATTAAGTTTGGTGTGCTCAAAATTGACTAGGACATCAAATTTCTGGAGGTCTTCCCAAATTTCCTTGGCTTGCCCGCGCGACCCAATAGAGCCCGACTTCACGCATTGCAGTAGCACGTGCTCGGTATTGAAAATGTATCCAGCTTCTTGCTTCCGCGCTAGCTCACAGGCATCACCATCATCCATGATGAGCGCAGTGGCTACGCCCTTACCCTGATCTTTCGCATAAAGACAATGGGCGATAGCGATGTACTCTCCCAGGTGTTTAGCTTTGCCCCCTTGAAAGGTATAGCCAGGACCAGAATAGAGGCGAACATAGGGATAAAGTTTTTTGTGGTCATCGTCGAGAACTTCGACATTCGGGTGCCCCAGAAACCAATCCCAGTGTCTCTTTCCGCAGTTGAAGCGCCGTTTATCCAATTTGCGTTCGACTTCATTTTTGACTGCTCCTGGAATGCTGATGGTCTTCTTGCCTGCGAAGTCGAGCAAATACTGGTGATTCTTCGAACATACGAAATTAAGAAGTACGCTTGTATCAGCTATTAGGAGGTAACCAGCCATCGTTTATTGGGCGCTTTCTGAACTATCGGGACCATCGCCGAAGAAAGCGTCTAGTTCCGCGAAGGGATCTGCTTCCGTGTCAGCCGCATCCTGATTCTGCACATTCGCATCATGCCTCAATGGCGGTAACTGTGACTGCGATGCACTTATCAGCTCCTTCACCTCATCGACACTGCTCATTTCAGCAAAAGCAATGCTGGGAAGGTCGACTATCCCCTGTTCGTAAGCGCGATATACGTCTTTCACCAACCGCGCTGATGGTTGCACTAGTTCGGAGACCTTTACCGCGCGGTCATAGTCAGCTTTCCAGCCATACCGGGCAGCCAGCGTGGGAGCTGATACACCTTTCAGTTCTTCCGATTGCCCTTCGCTAATGAGGTCTGCGCGCCTCATCTGAATAAGTGCGACTCGCGGCGAAATTTGATACTTGCGAACGACATGGGACAACGCAGCAAGGACGTCACCTCCACCGATAAGCTCGCCGAGGTTCTGGTCTGTTTTCAACCCATCAGTTGGGCAGAGCACATTACGAGCGAAGGCATCAGCACGAACTTCCTGATAATCACGCTTGCCACAGGCGTATATTCCAGGCTCAGAGTGCTCATCATCTGCAACGATTTTCGAGGACTCGAAATCATTGGAAACAAAATGCCCAATTTCATGCGCAACGGTAAACCGCTGACGGTAAGGAACGGATGACTTCGCAATTCCAATGACTGTCGCTCCCGTCACGGGGTCACGCAAAGCAAGTGCATCAACATTGGCTGGTAAATCCAGAATCATAAAATCTGCATTAACCAACTGCATAAAGCCAGCGATGTCGGCGATTGGATCATTTCCTAGGGTGTGCTTCTTGCGGAACTCTATAGCAAGGTCGAGCCCCTCCTTGCTCGCACTGCACATGGGGAACCCTCCTTAATTTTGAGTTAGCAGCACTCGAAGCTGCAGGTAAGGCAAAAGCATCTCCCGCGCTCCCTTAACACTCGCGCCATCCTGTGAAGTGCGGGCCACGGCCTGCACACGCTGGCTGACCGGGTTTTCCTCCACAAGTTCATCCAACGGCACGCCAAGAGCCCACGCAAGCGCCATAACCTGCTCAAGTGAGTAAGTCGCCTTGCCATTTTCCAGGCGACTGACTGCAGATTGCGACACCACACCATCGGTGGCGTCAGCCAAATCACGTGTGGTCATGCCACGATTTGTGCGCAACTGATGCAAGCGCGCGCCGAAGAAGTTGCTTTCTGTATTAGCCATACCTCTTCCCCCTTATCTGCTAGTGGACAGTATAAGGCAACACATGAATCAAAACAATAATTCTTTGATTCAGTGCTTGAATTCGATTCCTCAAAAACGCTTTCTCACCTCGGTAATCTCCTTCCTCTCTTCCGCCGCATGACCGCCTAATCCCCGAAGATCAACATGATCGCAATCACCTCAAAGTTCAGATTTCAAGGCTCCGCAGGGAGACCTCCCACAAATCCCATCAGGCCTCGCAGGCCTGCTTCTTAGGCCTAGCCCTTTCGTGCGCGTAATATTTACACACATGACAAATGGCACCTCTCCGCAATCGCATTCCGCTGATAGCGCGGATGCCAGCCCGCACGGTACTGCTTCGAGTGGCTCCCGCGACTCGAATAGTTCTCTTGGCCTGCGCGGCACCGGCGCCCGCCTGCGCGCCGGCCTCGCCACATCCGCCGCTCACGCCGCCACCTGGGCTTCCAGGAAGTCCGGCCGCGGCGCGGGTGGCATGATTGGTGGCCTGATTGCGCAGAAGATTGACCCGCGCATTCTGGCTTCCCTCGGCAAGGGACGCCCGGCCGCGATCATCACTGGCACCAACGGCAAGTCCACCACCACCCGTATGTTCGCGGCCGCCATGCGCGCCGCTGGCCACAACGTGGCCACCAACGAGGGCGGCGACAACATGGACGCGGGTATTATCTCCGCGCTGCTCGCCACTCCCGATGCGGACAGCCTGGTCCTGGAGGTCGATGAGCTGCACGTCCCGCACATCGCAGAGGACCTGAAACCGCAGGTCCTGGTGCTGCTGAACCTTTCCCGCGACCAGCTCGACCGCGTCGGCGAGATCAACAAGATTGAGGCCACACTCCGCGCTGCGGTGGACGCTAACCCGCAGGCGACGGTCATCGCCAACTGCGACGACCCACTCATCGCGTCGGCTGCGTGGGATGCCAAGAAGGTTATTTGGGTCTCCGCGGGCGGTGGCTGGACCAACGATGCCACCTCTTCCCCGCGCACCGGCGGCCCCATCATCCAGGACGGCCACAACTGGTACGCCGTGAAGCCACTCCCGGACGGCTCGGAGTTCAAGCGGCCAGAGCCGGACTACCGCATCACTGCGGAGGGAGTCATCACGCCTGCTGGCGACACCCTGCCAATGAACCTCACGCTGCCGGGCAACGCCAATCGCGGCAACGCCACCTTGGCGATTGCGGGCGCTGTCGATATGGGCGCGGACCTGGAGAAATCCCTCCGGGCCACCGAGACCGTCGACAACGTTGCGGGCCGCTACTCCACCATGGTTGTGAGAGATGACAAAGGCGCCGAGAAGCACGTGCGCATGCTGTTGGCCAAGAACCCGGCCGGCTGGCAGGAGGCGCTGTCCATGGTCGACCGCACCGCAGATGCAGTGGTCATCGCAGTCAACGGTCACGTCGCTGACGGCGAGGATCTGTCCTGGCTGTGGGATGTCCGCTTCGAGGACTTCGACGGCATGGATGTGCTGTCCGCGGGCGAACGCGGAACTGACCTCGCGGTGCGGTTGCTGTATGCGGGCATCGATGCGAGGTTGGTCGCAAATCCGCTGCAGGCGATCCGGTCGTGTGAGGCGCGGGGGTCGTCGTCAAGCGTTACCCGAGTTGAGGTGCTGGCGAACTACACCGCCTTCCGCGATTTGAAGCGCGACATCGAACGAGCACAGGAGGAAAAGTAAATGAGCGAGCTGTCTATCGGCCTGATCCTCCCGGACGTGCTGGGCACCTACGGCGATGACGGAAATGCGCTGGTGCTGCGGCAACGCGCGCGGATGCGTGGGATTGACGCCGAGATTGTCCCGATCAAGCTGGGCGATGCCGTCCCCACCGACCTGGATATCTACACCGTCGGCGGCGGCGAGGACGTCGCACAAACCATCGCGGTGGAGCATCTGATCAATGACGGCGGCATCAAAAAGGCAGCCGAGGCCGGGAAGCAGGTCCTCGCGATTTGCGCGGGCTTCCAGATCTTCGGCAATTCCTTCCGCGCGGGCGGACGCGACGTCGCAGGTCTCGGCCTTGTCGATTGCACCACCGATTCGCTGGAGTCGCGCGCGATCGGCGAAATCTGCACGCTCGTCGATCCCACGAACGGTTTGCTTGACGACGTCGACGCCAGCCCACTGACTGGCTTCGAAAACCACATGGGTCGCACGACCCTGGGTGCCGATGCGAAGCCGCTTGGTCGGGTTGTCCGTGGCGTGGGCAATACCGGCCCGGAAGTGGAGCAGGCGGACTCCGGGATTGCTCCGGGAGTGGATGTTTCTGCACTCACACCGACCGGTGGCGCCGAAGGCGCGGTGCAGGGTTCGATTATCTGTACCTACCTGCACGGACCTGTGTTGGCTCGCAATCCGCAGCTGGCTGATCTTTTGCTGGCCCGCGCTACCAACCAGGACCTGTCGAGCCTGGCTCCGCTGGACCTCGAGGTCGTGGATAAGCTGCGCGAAGAGCGCATCCCGTCCAAGCCGCGTCCGAAGAGCGAGCGCTAGTTTTGTAGTTTCGCGCGCGGCCGGTTGGCTGGACGGCGGCTAGACCTTCAGCCGGCCCGTCAGCGCGCGGGACAGGGTGAGTTCATCGACGAACTCCAAGTCACCACCGAGCGGCATGCCGGAGGCCAACCGAGTGACCTCGAGATCCGGGAAGTCCCGCAGCAGCCGGGCCAAATAGGTCGCGGTGGCTTCGCCCTCGGTGTTGGGGTCAGTCGCGATGATGACCTCGTGGATTTCAGGGGGTTGGGTCTCGTCGACGTCGTCAAGCACGCCTGCGATACGTTGCAACAGCGTGCGGATATTGAGCTCGTTCGGACCGATGCCGCCAAGCGGATCGAGCGCCCCGCCGAGCACGTGGTAGCGACCGTTGTACTCCCCCGTGCGCTCGATGGCCTGGATATCGCGCGCCTCTTCAACGACGCACACCAAACCGCGGTCGCGGCGTGTGTCCGAGCAGTACTGGCACACATCGGTTTCCGAAATATTGCCGCAGACCCGGCAGAATTGCACACCCTCGCGCACCCGACCAAGCGCGGATTGGAGCCGGCCGATGTCCTCCGGCTCCGCCTTCATCAGGTAGAAAGCGATACGCTGAGCTGACTTCGGGCCGATGCCCGGCAGGCGCGAGAACTCATCAATGAGATCTTGGAGTGGTCCCTCGAACAATGATAATTACCTACAAATACTGGTCTGAAAAGCTAATTTAGAAACCGAGGCCACCGAGACCGTCGAAGCCCTGGGACAGCGGGCCCATCTTCTGCTCCGCCAGCGACTGCACCTTAGCGGTAGCGTCCTGGAAAGCAGCGAGAACCAGGTCCTGCAGCCCGTCGACGTCCTCCGGGTCAACGACCTTCGGATCAATGGCGATGTCCGTGACCTCGCCCGAGCCCTGCATAGTCACCTTGACCAGACCGCCGCCGGCCTCACCGACGATGGTGGAAGCGACGATCTCCTGCTGTGCTGCCTGCAGCTGCGCCTGCATCTGCTGTGCCTGCTGCAGAATTGCGTTCATATCTGGCTGAGTCATAATTAATGTTCCTAACTATTGTGATCTTTACGTGCTGATTTGTAGTTACGCGCACGCTTCTAAGGCTCATCGCCCATGCTTTACGACGCGCATCGCCGCCCCATTCTAACGGCTCTAGCGGTCTTCCAGCGGTTTGGCTCCCAGCTCCTTTTCCAGCATCTCCATGACCACGTCCTTTAGCGAGCGGTGATCGAGAGACCCGACCTCGTTCGCGGCCTCGAAATACTCGGAGGTGTCCTCTTCGTAGTTGTTGTCCTGCGGGGTTTGGGGAACCGGGTTGTAGTTGGTGTTGGCGTTGGAGTTGTAGTTGGACGGGTTGCGCGAACTGTAGCTCTCTGTGCCCTCTGCGCCCTCTGGTGGAGCGAACTCCTCCATCGGCTCTGGTGGCAGCGGGACGCCGCCGAAGCCCGAATCCTGATTGGCCTGGGCCTGGGCGTTTGCCTGTGCATTGGCCTGGGCCGCGCGCAGGAATGACTGCGGCTGATTTGGCTGCTGCGGTTGTTGCTGGGCCGGGTTCGGGTTCGGTTGAGCTGGCTGGCTTGGTTGGCTTGGCTGATGTGGCTGTGCCGGCTGGTCGTGGCCTGCCTGCTGTCCCATCGCAGCACGCTTGGCGGCTTCGATTTTGGCACGGCGCTCAACAACGGATGCGTATGCCGACGACCGCTGCGGGCCTGGCTGCGGCTGCTGTACCTGCTGCTCAGATGTCTCTGGTTGCGCTGGTGCTGCTGGTGTCGGTGCAGGGGCGGTGTCGTTCGGCGAGGACGAACCTCTTGACGACGAATCATCCTCCCCGGAACCACCATTAGTAGCTGTTGAACGCGGTGCGCGCGGGCGCGTACCGACGACACAGTGCACCTGGCCGTTGAAGCCCGTCACCTGCTTCACTGCAGCGGACAGTGCCTGAGCGTAATCAGGCGTATTGAGCCTGGTAGCGAGCGCTCCTGTGCTGTGTCCAATGACGAGCGTGTCGTTTTCGACATCGAGCGGTACCGCCTGCTCGGCCAGCACGCGAATGGGGAACGCATGCTGTCCGTCGACAGCCGCAAGGATGTCCTGCCAGTGCTCGCGGATTTGCTCGATACCGGCGGGTGCAGGTTCGGGCTCCGGCTGTGCTGGTTGCTCCGGCTGTGGGGCCTGAGTTGGCTGTTCAGAGTGAGCTGTCGAGGCAGAGACAACTGGCTCCTCCTCGACAATCGACATCGAGCCGCCTTCCCCCTCACGCTCGCGGGTTTGCTGCTCACGCTCCTGCGCAAGCTGCGCCCGAGTCTGCTGCTCGCTGATGCGGGCATGCTCCGCCATCTTCCGACGGAACTCACGAATCTTCTCCGCCTGTGCTTCTTCCTCGGACATCGGCTGCTCAGCCGGTTCAGGCTGCTGCGGTTGTTCGGCCTGCTGAGACTGTTCAACTGATTCGGCCGGCGTAGCCTGCGTAGGCTGTTCAGGCTGTTCAGCGGTCGCAGTAGGTGCTTCTGGTGCAGGCTGCGGCTCAGTCACCGACTCCTGCGACACCGGTGCCGCTGGTGCAGACTGCTGCTGAACAGGTTCCGGCTGAGCCTGAGGCTGCGACGCTGCCTGCCCAGCACGACTGCCCTGGGCCTGCGCCCCCTTCTTACGCTGGGCATTCCGCTGGCGCCATGCCTCACGAGCCGACTGGCCAGACTGCATCGGCGAAGCATCGGCCTCAGCCGCACCCGACCCCGGCCCCGCGGCGGAAGACGCCGGTGCCGCTGCGGGGGTTGCGGCCCCCGAGCCGTCGGCAAGCGCGGGCCTGCCGTGTTCCAACGCCTCTACGCGCTGCAGCAGCGACTCCACCGAATCTTCGGTGGCGGGCAGGAGCATGCGCGCGCACAGGACCTCGAGAAGCAGACGCGGCGAAGTCACGCCGCGGAAGTGACGCAGGCCGTCAGAGAGCACCTGCGTGAAGCGCGTCAGGGTAGCCGGGGGAATTGTCCCGGCCTGCTCCAGGACGCCGTCGATTTGGCTCTCCGGAATCTCTACAAGCCCCTGCTCCAGCGCGTTCGGCACTGCGGACAGCACCAGCAAATCACGCACTCGGCCAAGCAGATCCGAGGCAAACCGAGCCGGATCCTGGCCCGACATAATCACACGCCCGACCACGCTAAACATGGCCGCGCGATCGCCTGCCGCCAGCGCCTCAATCGCATCCGTGATGATTACGCTGTCAGTGACACCGAGAATGGCCGCAGAAGTCTCATAATCCACACCATCGGTGCCGGAACCAGCAATGAGCTGATCCATAACCGACAGCGAGTCACGCGGCGAACCGCCACCGGCCTGGATGACCAGCGGATACACGTCCGGCTCTACCCGCACACCCTCGGCCGTGACCACACGCTCAAGCAGCCCGCGCATATCCGGCGGGGTCAAAAGCCGGAACGGATAGTGGTGTGTACGCGAGCGAATCGTCGGCAGCACACGCTCCGGCTCCGTGGTCGCAAAAATGAAGATGAGATGCTCCGGCGGCTCCTCCACAATCTTCAACAGCGCATTGAAACCCGAGGCGGTAATCATATGCGCCTCGTCAATAATGAAGATGCGGTAGCGCGACTCCGCCGGCTGGAAGATAGCCTTTTCCCGCAGCTCACGCATATCTTCCACACCGTTGTGGGAAGCCGCGTCCAGCTCAATAACGTCCAAATTGCCCGGACCACCCGGCGCCAACGCACGACACGACGCACACTGGCCACACGGTGTCGCCGTCGGCCCCTCCGCACAGTTCAAACTGCGCGCCATAATGCGCGCCGACGAAGTCTTGCCACAGCCACGCGGCCCGGAGAACAAATACGCATGGTTAATGCGGTTGGGACGCCCCTGCGCATCACGAGATTCCAACGCCGCCGACAGCGGGTCAGTTACGTGCCGCTGCCCCACCACTTCGGCGAACGATGCCGGACGATACTTCCTATACAGAGCCACGTGCTCAGCCTACCTTCCACCCCGGACCGGCTAGTTCGAACCCTCCTGGGAAACAACCGACTCGCGGCACCAATCCCGCAGGTCAGCGTCCACTTCGGCCAACTTCTGCATCAACGCCTGCGGACCCTGCTGCTCATAAAACACCAGCTCCGCATCCGTAATTGGCACCAGCTGCGTCATCGTGGTCATGCGCCCCTGCGGCGACTCCACATCGCCCTCATGCAGGCTGATCTTGCCCGGCATCTCGGACACATTGGGCACCCCGTCGCTCCACACATACGGCACCGTGCACAGCACGTGCGCCACGGTAAAGGCCGCGCTTGACGACGACTCCCCTACCTCGGCCACCTGATCGGCCGCCAGCCGCACCGCATTCGGGATGACACGGCCCGGAATTGGCGACAGGAACTCCGGTTCTTCCTCCACCAGCGCTCCCGCGGCCGCGACCATGGTGGCCACGGGAAAATCAGCGTATGCGACGGAGAAGAGCTCCACGCGGATATCCGTCTTTGCTGCGCCGGTCAGGCCACAGTAGTTGCGGCCCAACTCCACGGTGGCGGCTGCCGTTTCCGGACGACGCTCGTTCGCTTGGCCGTCCGGCCCGTCGTAAAGTGAGAACTCAGCGACCCGAAGCGGAGCCGAATCGTGTTCCTGCCCGTGCCGACCACTGCCCGGCAGCTCCGTCACATACTCGCTGACCTGGGGTTCTCCGGGGAAAAGCCCGGAGATCCAAAACTTCGTCTCTTCGAAGTTCATATAGTCCTATCCCGACCTACCTGGCCTGCTTAACCTACGCAGTCGCCTTCTCAGCGGCGGCGAGCAGCACACAGGTAGCGACGCCATCCATAGCAACCTCGAGCTCCTCCATCGGAGGCAGCGACGGTGCCAGGCGGATATTGCGATCATTCGGATCCTGCTTCAGCGGGAAGGAAGAACCAGAACCGGTCAGCGCAATGCCGGCCTCCTTGGCCAGCTCCACCACGCGACGAGCAGTGCCATCGACCACGTCGAGGTTGATGAAGTAACCGCCGGTCGGCTTCGACCACTCTGCCACGCCGTACTCCGTCAGGCGCTCATCCAGAATCTGCAGAACCTTCTCAAACTTCGGAGCCAGCGAACCTGCATGACGACGCATCTGCTCACGCACGCCCTCCGCGTCACCGAAGAACTTGGCGTGAGCCAACTGGTTGACCTTGTTCGGGCCAATGCCGCGGATACCAGCGTGCTTGAGGTAATCCTCCAAGTTGGCGTCCGAGGAAGCGTAGAAAGCAATACCAGCGCCTGCGAAGGTAATCTTCGAGGTCGAGCCGAATGCCCACACGCGGTTCGGGTTACCGGCCTCTTCCGCCCACTTAATGACGTTGTGAATCTCCGGGAACTCATCCGTCAGCGTGTGAACCATGTAGGCGTTATCCCACATCAGACGGAAATCCGGAGCGGCGGTCTCCATTTCAACCAGACGGCGGCAGACCTCAGCGCTGTAGGTCACGCCCGTCGGGTTGGAGAACATCGGGACATTCCACATGCCCTTAATCTGCGGGTCGGAGGCCACCAGCTTCTCCACGACATCCATATCCGGACCGTCTTCGTTCAACGGCACCTGGATCATCTCAATGCCGAAGTGCTGCGTAATGGAAAAGTGCCGGTCATACCCCGGAACCGGGCACAGCCACTTCAGCACCGGCTCCTCGTTCCACGGGCGCTCCGAGTCCACATTGCCGAACTGCATGGCCCACGAAATCAGGTCAAACTGGATGTTCAGGCTGGAAGCATCCTGTGCCAGGACGTTTTCCACCGGCAGATCCAGCAGTTCCGCCCAGATAGCGCGGATATCAGTAATGCCCTTGGCGTTGCCGTAATTGCGGACATCCTCCCCAGAAGCCGAAATGTAATCCGGCGCCGGGAGACCCAGCAGGGCGTTTGCGAAATCGAGCTGCTCCGACGACGGCTTACCACGAGTCAAATTCAGTGCGAGGTTACGGGATTTCAGTTCCTCATATGCCTTCGCAAACTCATCCTTGTGTGCCGCCAACTGCTGAACATCGAAGGAATCCACGGCCATGGTGTACGCACCCTCCCAGGTATCGGACATAAGTTAAAACCTGACAAAACTGGCACGGAAAACTTTTTCCCCGCGCCGCATCCGGCTTTGCAACCAAGTGTAAGGCATACCCCGGATTGGGATTTCTACAACTTCCCCGACAGCGCATCCAGACGCTGCTTACTCGGCCCCTCCAAGCCGATAATCTCTACCTCTTTGCCCCGGTCAGCAAACTTGACCCGCACCGAATCCAATGCCGCCACTGTGGAGGCATCCCAAATCTCAGCCTCCGACATATCGATGACAATCCGCTGCGCAGGATCGGTGTAGTCGAATTGGTACACCAGGTCGTTACTGGAGGCGAAGAACAGCTGCCCCCGCACCTTGTACGTCCGGGAGTGGGCGCTGGGATCGTCGTCAAGCACGTCAATCCTGACCAGGTGAGCGACACGGCGCGCGAACATCAGCGACGCCACGACCACACCCAAAACCACGCCGATGGCGAGGTTATCCGTCGCCAGCGTGGCGATGACCGTCACCAGCATCACCGCCGTCTCCGAACGCGGCATCGGGCGCAACGTCCGAGGGGAAATCGAGCGCCAATCGACTGTGTCCACCGACACCACGACCATCACCGCAACCAGCGCCGCCATCGGAATCACTCCAACTGCAGAACTGAGCAGAAGGACCAGAATGAGCAGGAAGACACCGGAAAAGAGCGTCGTCAAGCGAGTGCGTCCCGACGATTCCTTCACACCCACCATCGTCTGACCAATCATCGCGCAGCCAGCGATACCGCCGAAGAAACCGCCCGCGATGTTCGCCACACCCAGCCCCCACGTCTCGCGGGTCTTGTCCGAATGCGTATCCGTGATGTCGTCCACGAGCTTCGCCGTCATCAGCGATTCCATGATGCCGACAATCGCCACGCCCACCGAATACGGCGCAATCAGCTGCAGAGTCTCCCAGGTCAGGGGCACATTCGGGATCAGCAGCTGCGGGAGGGATTCCGGAAGCTCGCCCATATCGCTCACGTTCGGCACGCGCCAATTCGCCAACACCGCAACAAGCGTGACGACGATCACCGTTACCAGCGGAGCCGGAATCGCGGTGAACACGCGGGGCAGGAACACCATAATCGCAATACCCAGAGCGACCAGCGGATACACCAACCAGGGCACATCGATGAGATGCTCGAGCTGCGCAGTGAAAATGAGGATACCCAGCGCGTTAACAAAGCCAATCATGACCGCGCGCGGAATGAAACGCTGCAGCTTAGCGATACCCAGCGCCGCAAAAGCAATCTGCAACACACCCGCGAGCAGCACCGTTGGAATGAGGTAATCCATCCCGTACGTCCGCGACAACGGCGCGACGACGAGCGCAACCGAACCAGCGGCAGCAGTAATCATGGCCGGGCGGCCACCCGTAAAGGCAATCACAATGGCCATAATCACCGAGCTAAACAGCCCCACCGCCGGGTCCACGCCCGCCAGGATGGAAAACGAGATGACCTCGGGGATTAGCGCGAACGACACCGCAGCACCGGCCAGCAGCTCGGTGCGCAGGCGCTTCGGTGAAGAAACTGCGAACCGGAAGGAGTCCCACACGCCCATTGGCGCTGGGGTTTCTCGGGTTTCTGGTGGTCCTGGAGTTTCTAGCGGTTCTCGTGTTGTCTGTGGTGGCACTCGCGTGTCGTCTGCATCGCTCATGCACAGTATTCTGCCAGACCAGCGAACGCGAAACGCGACCACTTGTGGCCAAGGTATTCACCTATCGATGCGCTGCAGCGTGGCCATAAGTGAATAGCTCATCGATAGGTGAAATGGCCTGGCCAATATCGCGGGGATAAGTGCCGAAAAACATCGATAGGTCACAGGAAACCGTCGACAAGTGCCCGAAACCTTGCCACAAGTGCCAGAAGAACGCTGGGGTTAAAAAAAGGGGACCCCACGCACCCGTCAGAGCTCGCTGACCCTTGCTGCATTCCTGCCCTGGGGGAGTTCACGAGATGGACGCCACATGGGATCCGTGAAGACAGCCTACTACAGGCCCAGGCAAAAAGTCACACTGCTAGCGCTCGCCGCACCGTTCAGCGAAGAACTGCCACACTAATCAGCGCACTGCCACCACGGATTCGTCACCAGTTTCGTGACAGCATTCATGACAGCTTTCATGACAGTTCCCCGCCTCCCCGCAGCCCCCGGCATACACTGCAAATCCACTCACCTGCATAAATACAAGAAAACCCCCGGCGTAAACCGGGGGTCTTCACTCTGCGGAGGATGTGGGATTTGAACCCACGAGGGATGTGACTCCCGCACGCGTTCCAGGCGTGTGACATAGGCCGCTAGTCGAATCCTCCAACGTCGTTAAAGACTACCCAACAAACCCCATTTTCCCAAAACGCGCCCCCTACCAGGGAAAACGAGGCATTTAAGCGGTACTTCTTCGCAATCGGTGCCACCAACAGCAACCAACTCCGGTTGCCGACTGCCGACTGCCGTTTCGCCCCCCACTCCCGGAATTTTTCCGGGAGTTACTTAGCCAGCCGAGCGATTGCCGCCGATGCCTCCTCCAACTTGGCATCCAACTCTTCCTGGCCGCCCTCAGCCGCATGCACCACACAGTGATGAAGATGAGCATCCAAAAGAGTCAACGCCAACGACTTCAACGCCGAATTCACCGCCGAAATCTGGGTCAAAACATCGATACAGTACTCTTCGTTCTCAATCATCCGACCAATGCCACGAACCTGCCCCTCAATGCGACGAATACGGGACTCATAACGCCGCTTCTCCGCGAGATAACCGGGATCACTGGCGTTATGGCAGCAAGAATCGTCGTCAAGCGAATGCGATTGAGACGAACAACAAGACTCACTCATGAGTTACTCCTTTTGGTTATCTAGTTGACTCGGAGAAAAACCGCGCAGACGCAGACTGTTGCCGACCACAAAAACCGACGAAAACGCCATCGCAGCGCCAGCCAACATCGGATTCAACAACCCCAGCGCGGCGACAGGAATTGCCAAAACGTTATAGAAAAACGCCCAAAAAAGATTCGAACGGATTGTGCGGAGCGTCCGGCGTGACAACCGCAGCGCATCCGCAGCCGCCAACAGATCACCACGCACCAGCGTGATATCCGCAGCCTCCATCGCCACATCGGTGCCCGTGCCCATCGCCATGCCCAAATCCGCCTGCGCAAGAGCCGCAGCATCATTGATGCCATCGCCGACCATCGCCACACACGCGCCGCCAGCCTGCAACTTCTCAATCGTCGCGACCTTATCCTCCGGCATCACTCCCGAAATCACATCCTCGCGAGCAATACCGACCTCATCTGCGACCCGAAACGCCGGGCCGGCGGCGTCGCCGGTCAGCAGAATCGGCCGCACCCCCCACTCCCGGAATTTCGCGACCGCAGCCGCCGACGTCGGCTTCACCGAATCCGACACCTCCAACGTGCCCAGGAGCTCGCCGTCGCGGCGCACCGCAACCACCGTCCCCCCACTCCCGGAATTTTCCCCGGAGCGGCCGACCTCGATGCGGTGGCCGTCTACGGTGCCCTCAACCCCCACTCCCGGAATATCCCGGAAATCAGAAACCGGGAGTAGAGAATCCGGATCCGCCGCGCGCACAATCGCCTGCGCAATCGGGTGGTGCGACGCCGCTTCCACCGAAGCGGCAAGTGGCAGCAGATTTTCGGGAGTGGGAGGGACCTCCGTCACCTCCATCACACCCGTAGTCACCGTGCCGGTCTTATCCAGCACAACCGTGTCGACCTTCCGCGCCGACTCCAGCACCTCCGGGCCACGCAGCAGCACACCAACCTTGGCACCTTCACTCGTGCCGACCAGGAGCGCTGTGGGCGTCGCTAAGCCAAGCGCACACGGGCACGCGATGATGAGCACGGCGACCGCGGCCGTGACCGCCTCACTCGCGCCGTGCCCCGTAAACAACCACGCGCCGAGCGTGACCGCGGCGATCGCGATGACGGCGGGCACGAACACTCCCGAAACCCGATCCGCCAGCCGCTGCACCGGCGCCTTACCCGTCTGCGCCGCCTCGACCATCGCCGCCATCTGCGCCAACTGCGTCTCCGAGCCCACGCGCGTCGCCCGCACGAGCAGCCGCCCAGACGTATTGATCGTCGCCCCCGTCACCTCATCGCCAGGGCCGACCTCGACAGGCATCGGTTCGCCGGTCAGCATCGACGCATCCACCGCCGACGCGCCCTCCACGACAACGCCGTCCGTCGCGATCTTCTCACCAGGCCTAACGACGAACACCACTCCCGGACGGAGCTGTTCCACGGGCAGCCGCTTCTCCACTCCCGAACTTTCGAGAACGGAGACATCCTTGGCGCCAAGCTTCATCAACTCCCGGAGTGCCTGACCGGCGTTGCGCTTGGAGCGCTTCTCGAAGTAACGACCAATCAGCACAAACATGATGATGCCGGCCATCGCCTCGAGGTAGATGTTCATATCGGCATCACCAGGAGTGACCGTGAAGTGGAACTCGTGCTTGAGCCCCGGCAGCCCGGCACGCCCGAAGAACAACGCCCACACACTCCAGAGGAACGAAGCGGTCGTCCCCATAGTGATTAGCGTGTCCATGGTGACCTCGCCATGACGCAGATTCTTCAGTGTCGCGCGGTGGAACGGCCAGCCGGCCCACACAAAGACCGGCGCCGAGAGCGTGAGACACAGCCACTGCCAATTAGTGAACTGGAGGGCAGGAATCATCGACATTGCGATGACGGGAGCAGTGAGGATGACAGCGCCGATGACTCGGTTGCGCAGGTCTTCCAGCTCCCGGTCTTTCCCTTCGGGAGCAGCACCCGGTTCCTGTTCGGGCTCCTCCTGCGGAAGCTCAGCGGTGTACCCCGCTGCCACGATTGTGTCGATCAGTTGCTGCGGGTTGATGTCCGCCGGCGCCTCCACATGCGCCTTCTCGGTCGCATAGTTCACGCTCGCGTTAACGCCATCAAGTTTGTTCAGCTTGCGTTGGATACGGTTTGCGCACGACGCACACGTCATCCCGCCGACGGGGATATCAAGGGTGAGAAGTTGCTGCTCAGACATCCGCTTTCCTCTTTGGGGGTTTAGTTTGCGACCGCCTTGTAGCCAGCTTCATCCACTGCTGCGATTACGGCAGCGGTGTCAATGTCTGCATCCGAGGTCACGGAAAGGAAATTCCGGGAGCGGTCAACCTGGACATCAGTGATTCCCGGGAGTTCAGAGACTTCCTCCCGCACCGATGCCTCGCAGTGTCCGCATGTCATGCCAGTAACAGTAAAAGTTTGATTAGCCATACCCCAATATATACCCCCTATGGGTATATCTGTAAAGCTATTCGCGCTGACGGTAGCCCGAGTAGGCCCGCCCCGCGAGAGCTGTCGGGAAGGCAAGGTTGAATTCGGGCGGCGCGTGCGGAGACGGCGGGTGGCGGTAGACCGCGCCGGAGCCGTCGTCACGCTCGAGGTGCCCGTTGAGGCCTTGCCTGTCGTCATCGTTGGCGGCGTTGTGTTCTTTGCAGGTCATGACCATGTTTTCCATAGTCGTGGCGCCGCCGTTTTTCCTGGCGACCAGGTGATGGGCCTGCCCAGCGTGGGCGGGGCGCGGGCACCCGGGCCACGCGCAGATGGGGTTGTCGAGGATCATCGCGATGCGCTGTTCCTCCGTCGCCAGGCGCGGGTTGTGTATCGGGAGTAGGTCGGTCGGCGTGTTGTGCTCGTCGTAGACCAGCACCCAGCCGGTGTCCGCGAGCAATGCCTCGACGAATTGTCCGGGAGTGAGGACGGAGCCGTTGGAGGTCGCCGCAAACCGCGGGCTGTACTCCACGATGTCTTGCGCGGTTACGATGAGCGCGGGCTGGTAACGGAGCTTGTCGACGTCGTCAAGCGGCCCCTCCGCCCCGTGTGCCAAGCGTTCTGCCAGCGCCTGACCGACACACCGATCCCGGGTGTAATCCTCGTGCGCTTTGGCGATTTCAGCTGCGCGCACGGTCAGCGGCGCGACCAGGTCGTCAATCATGTTCGCCGGACCGGTGACCTGCAGATGCTTCATCCCGCGGATGTCCGGATTCCGGGAGACGTGGGCGCGCAGGTGCTGCGGCGGCTCGTCGGTGCGGTTGAGCTCCTTGACCTTGGTGCGCATGTAGGTGTCGAGGCCCTCGAAGTCGTATGCTGCGGCGGCGCGGGTGAAGTCCAGGCGGTAGTACTCCCGGATTTCGACGTTGTTGAGTTGCCCGGAGCGCTTGTCGATCTGCATGACCGTGTCCAGCGACAGCTTCAGCTCCCGGGCGATCGCGACGGCTTTGTCGCGGGATTCGACATCCATATCGCCCTCGACCGTGCCGAACAGCCGCTCGGCACAGCGCAGCAGGCGCTTGAGGCGGAAGGGGTCGAAGCCGATGCTGGCTGCCAACTCCCGGTGCCCGGTGGATTTTTCCGGGAGTGCGGCGCGCAGGTCGGCGAGCACGTCAATACCCCGTGTCGCCAGCGCGCTGAGCAGTCCCAATGTCGTCATGGGGCTAAGGCTAGTTTCCGGGAGTGGGCGGCTTCAATCGCTTTTTGGCGTTGTCCACAGCCATCGTAAAGCATGCACAATCTGCACAAACGGGCTTGACGACGCACTCCCGAAAGTGCCCTACCGGAACGCGACCTCTCCCACCGGCCGACGTAACTTCCGGGAGTGGAGGGTGTCGGGAGCCGCGGCCATGTCCTCGCACGCGCGCACGGCGGCCATGAGGTGCTCTTCCTTGGAGGATTGGTAGAACTCGCGGGCAGATTTCGGGAGTTTGGGTTTGTCGTGCAGCGGCATGTCGGAGACGCTGAGCAGCGCGCCGTAGGGCACGCGGAAGCGGTAGCCGTTGGCGGCGATGGTGGCGGATTCCATTTCGACGCCGATGGCGGTGGATTTCTGCAGCTCCCGGTAGAGGTCGGCCTGGGAGCGCCACTCCCAGTTGCGGTCGGAGGTCGACAGTACGGTGCCGGTGCGCAGGCGCTTTTTCAGCTCATCGCCGGTGAGTCCGGAGACGCGGGCGAGTGCATTGGTGACGGCGAGCTGAATTTCCGCAATCGGCGGGATGGGCTTTTCCAGGGGCACGTAGTTGTCGAGGACTCCGTCGGCGCGGTCGTAGCCGTTGGCGAGAATCATGTCGCCGATGCGCATGCGGCCGTCGAGGCCGGCGCAGTGTCCGACCATCATCCAGCAGTGCGGACGCGTGACGGCGAGACAGTCGGTGATGGTCTTGGCGTTGGAGGGGCCGACGCCGATGTCGATGATGGTGATGCCGCATTTGTCGTCGCGAAGCAGGTGGTACGCCGGCATCTGCGAGGCGTGCGCGTGCTGACGGCAAATTCCGGGAGTGGGGATGGCGCCGATGTCGTAGCGCTGCCCACCCGGGCACGCCAGCGCCGTGTACCCGTGCGGATTTCCGGGAGTGAGGGTGGCGGCGTATTCGAGGAACACGTCGGTGTGCAGCTGGTAGTTGGTAAATAGCACGAAGCGCTGGATGTTTGCGGCGTGCGACCCGGTGTAGTGCTCGAGGCGCTGGAGGGCGAGGTCGATGCGCTGGGCGGTAAAGAGGCTCAAAGGCTTGATGAGCAGGCCCAGGTAGTCGGCTTCGCCGTCGGCGATGGTGTCGTCGATGCTGGCGGAGTCGATGGGGGNAAACGTCTTCTCCACTGCCGCCAGCATGCTTGCCGACGCCCCTTCCCTCCCCGCCGCTTCCTCGGCGGCCGCGTCGAATCCGCGGCACATCCGGAGTGGGATGGGCTGGTCGGAGACGCGCACCTCGACTTCGCCGCCGTGGTTGGCGAGCAGGTCGGTAATTTGCTCGATGAGGTAGGTGCGGAACATCACCGGGCGGGTGATGGTGGTGGCATACACTCCCGGACGGTCGACGAAGCCGTGTGACAGGGAGGGGTCGACATCCTCGACGGCGCTGCCGGCCGGGACGGTGAAGCGTAGTTCGGGGTAGTAGGCGCGCACCGGCCCACTCCCGGAATTTCCTTCGGTAGCGGCGGTGTACTGCTCGACTAGGTAGGCCATTCCTGCCCGGTGGATTTCGGTGAGCCGGTCGACGGCTGCGGCGGCGTCGGTGTAGAAGTCGCCTTCGCCTTCGGTGGGCCAGAACGGGGGTGTTGCGGAGTCTCGTACCTGCATAGCCCAAGGCTAGGCGGAGAGGTTCCCGCGCGCATCCGCGCCGCGCTCATCACGCCAGGCACGCGCACGAAACCAGCAGCTCAGTGCCGGCTCCACACTCCTTCGCGGCTGCGGCGGACTTCAAAGACCTGGTGCACGTGGTAGCCGCCGATGGTG
The DNA here is from genome assembly GCF_001055915.1 of Corynebacterium sp. 212_CJEI. NCBI lineage: Bacteria > Bacillati > Actinomycetota > Actinomycetes > Mycobacteriales > Corynebacteriaceae > Corynebacterium > Corynebacterium sp. 212_CJEI. Next base: position 22,142 of record NZ_JVPT01000055.1, read on the forward strand.
GGGATGGTGAGGAAGTGGCGACCGTCGTCAAGCTCGTGCCAGAGGATGCGGCCGTAGCGCACGCCGTCGCGGACGTGGGCGCTGAGGTAGTCGGCGCGTTGTTGGCCGCGGAGGGTGGCGTAGAAGGCGGGGTCGACGGGTAGTTGGACGAGATTCCGGGAGTGGGGGTCGATGTCGACTTCTTGCAGTCGGATGGCGACGGGTCGGCCGTCGACGAGAAGGTCAGCGGTGTGACGGCTGAGGTGGATGATGTGGACGTCGCTTATTGAGGTGTGCATTTGGCGCTCCTATTCGCTCTTCCCCGCAGGCGGTCTGTGGGGCTGATCTTCCTTTGGGGCACCGGGTCCGCGAATCGGGCGGTTGCCTATCGACGCTGTCAAAGGCCATTTCTCGTCGATATCTTGTGATCGTGCCGCCCACCCTAACACCAACTAGACAGCTTTGTCTACCATCTCCCGCACGCTTTACGACGAGGCCCCCACCTCCCCCTCCCGGAAGCTACCCCTTCCCCGTCAGCACCAGGACCACCAGCGCCACGTTGAGCGCGATGATGAGCCCGCAGATAACCCACGCGACCCGGCGCAGTAGTGGGGTGTTGGCCCAGATGCCCATCTCGGCACGCGAGGAGGTCATGCGCACCAGCGGGACCAGCGCAAACGGGATGCCAATCGACAGCACCACCTGACTGAGCACCAGCGCCCACGTCGGCTCCACGCCGCTGGCGATAATGAGCAGCGCCGGAATGATGGTGACTATTCGGCGCACCAGCAGTGGCACACGCACCTTCAGCAGGTCGCGCATAATCAGGTCACCGGCGTAGCAACCGACAGAGGACGACGCCAGCCCGGAGGCCAACAGCCCAACACCGAAGAGCACGCCCACCACGGGACCAAGCACGCTGGTCACGGCGGCGTGAGCACCTTCGATGGAGTCAGTCCCCTCCACTCCCGGAAGTGCTTCGGCCGCGAGACACAGCATGCCGATATTCACCGACCCAGCCAGCACGAGGGCGCCGAAGACATCGAGGCGCGTGGCCCGCAGGTGCTGGCGCAGCGAGGAGTCATCCTCCACCTTGTACTCGCGGTCGCGCACCAGCCCGGAGTGTAGGTAGACCGCATGCGGCATCACGGTCGCACCCAGCATGGATGCCGCCAGCACCACAGTGTGCGCGCCCTGGAAGCGCGGCAGAATTCCGCTGGCCATCTCCCCGAGGCTCAAGCCCGTGACAAACAGTCCGGCCAGGAATCCCACCGTAATGACCAGCAGGAACGCCACAATTACGCCTTCAAAAGTGCGTTGCGAACGCCCACCCTGCAGCAGCAACAGCCCCAGCGAGACCGCACCGACGATGACGCCACCGAGTAGCATCGGCGTTCCGAAGAGCAGGTACAGCGCGGTGGCACCACCAATAATTTCCGCCACATCCGTCGCTGCCGCCACAATCTCGGCCTGCACCCAGTACGCCAGCCGCCCCGGCCGGTTCGAACCGAAGCGGTCGGCAACGCCTTCGGTCAGCGACCGCCCCGTCACCAGGCCATACTTCGCTGACAGGTACTGCACAACCATCGCCATGAGGTTGGACACGACCAGCACCCACAGCAGCAGATACCCGTAGCTCGCGCCCGCAGACAGGTTCGCAGCCACATTTCCGGGGTCCACGTAGGCAATCGCCGCCACAAACGCAGGCCCCAGCAGACTCATCATGGGCTTGCGGTTTTTCTCGCTTGACGACGTCACTTGCGACCCTTGTGCCCCTGAATCTTTCACCCGGCCATTATTTCACGGCCTCGATACTAAATCTTCAATCAGCCCAAAATTTGGGCAGCCATGGTGCCACCGAGATTCACCAGGCGGTCGGGGATGTCGTCGTCAAGCGAACCGACAAACACGACGGGCTCGGCCGCAAGCTCCCACTTGTAGCCGGTCGTGATGGTTTTCATGGCGTTTTCCGCGCCGGTGGTGTCGAAGCCGCCGCGGATCCAGTAGGAAAATGGCAGCCCCTTAGTGGCTTCCTGCGCCTCCCGGAAGGTGGTGTCGAAGAAGTGCTTGAGCGCGCCGGAGATGTATCCAAAGTTGGCGGAGGTACCGAGCAGGATAGCGTCGGCGCTGGTCAGGTCATCGATGGTGGCGTCGAGGGCCTCGACGACCTTGACATCCACGCCCTCTAGCGCGGGGTCGTTGGCCCCCTCGAGCGCATGGCTTAAGACTTCCTGCAGAAGCGGGGTCGGGGAATGGTGGACGACTAGAAGAGTAGGCATGCCCCGAGGGTATCGGCAGTGATAGGGTAAGCGCAGGTTTCAGCAACAATCCAATGTTTATCAATTCGAGTAAACGTGGCGTCCAGTAAGAAAGCCTCAAATTCGTACTGAACTAGGCGGCAATCGAAGAACGGAAAAATAGATGGAACCATACATCGGAATTGCAGTTTTTGAGTTAACAAAGCAAAGAGATTCAACCTCGGCGAATGAGAGCTTCTTCCGTGAGGACTTATACATTGTCTTTGCCGATTCTGATAGCGCCGCATACGCGCAGGTCGAAGCATTAGCCCACGAAAATGAATCAGCCCCAGAAGAGCCTTCCCACTCGGGAGGATCTGTCACGTTGCGCCACATCGTAGATGTCGCCCCCGCTCTTTACGGTCGCGTCGATACAGACATCGACATCTATTCTCGCCACTTCGCTTCCCTCGAGGATTACAAGCGCTTCGAAATGAAATTAGGTGGCAAAGATCCTCTAGCGGAGTCCTAGGCCTCGTACCATGAATCGCTTCCGCAATTTCGCAGCTGCCGCACTCCTCTTAGCCCTGACTTGCTACATTGGACTGTTTTTCGTCAGCACTGCACTCTCCGATGCCTGGACAATACCCCTCGCTGTCGGCGTCTTCGGATTCGGCCTAATCAGCTTCCTAACAGCGCTAAAAGCCCGGTCAAACGGTTTGACAATCGTAGCGGCACTAGTTGCATTCGCACTCTTGCCCCTAACGTATGCACTAGCCGTAGTTCTCGGCGGGCCCTAGAAAATCACCTGTCCGCGAGGAATTTCCAGACCCGCACGCAGGGCTTCAGGGAGGTCGGCAATGGAGCCGAGTTCTGCGCCACTATCGCCACCGTCGCTACCATCGCCACCATCGCTACCAACACCGCCACCGAGCGAATCCAGAATCCACCGCTGCGCTGCACCCACGGACACCTCGCCGAGAGTCACGTCGCCATCCCGCTTGGACAATCGGCGCCCCTTAGAGTTCACCACCAGTGGCACGTGCACGAACGAAGGCGCCGCATACCCCAAAAGACCAGCCAAGTACGTCTGGCGCGGGGCGGAGGACATCAGGTCATCACCACGCACGACTTCAGTGATACCCTGCTCGGCATCATCGACGACGACCGCGAGGTTGTAGGCCCACATGCCATCGGCACGCTGAAGGACAAAGTCATCGATCGGAGCGGCAATCTCGCCATACAGCTCATCGGTCGCGGCCCCCTCACTCACCTGCGATTTCAGGCGTATCGACGGCCTTCTCCCCGCCGCCGCAAATTCGGCCTTTTTCGCGGAGAGGTGCTCGTCGTCAAGCGAACGGCACGTGCCGGGATACTGCCCTGGCACGCCATGCGGCGCGGAGGAGGCGGCGAGGATTTCACGGCGCGTGCAGAAGCAGGGATAAGTCAGGCCGCGTTGCGTGAGGTCGGCGAGCGCGGATTCATACAGGTCAGAGCGTTCTGACTGGCGGACCGGGGCGCCATCCCAGTCTATGCCGATGGCCTCGAGATCGGCGAGCTGCTGCGCCTCATACTCGGGGCGGGAGCGCTGGCGGTCGATATCTTCGATACGCACGATGAAGCGACCGCCCTGCGCGCGGGCGTGCGCCCAGGCGAGAACCGCGGTGCGCAGGTTTCCCAGGTGCAGCCGACCGGTCGGCGAAGGGGCGTAGCGGCCGGTGGGTAAAGTGGAATTAGTCAACCGTTGGGAACTGGTCACAGGAATATGTTAGCGAGACCCCAAGATGATAGTTGAAATCTTGGGGAAAGATCTCCGGTTGAATAATTCAAATCATCTTGGAGGAAATTCATCTATTACTCGAAAGGCATTCATGACCTCTCAATAAAATCAAGGGTTAATGTATGCGTGACTTTTTGTAAGCGGATCTTTTAGAGGAGAACAATGTCATCACGTTTGCGCGTAAATTGGCTAGCATCGATTTCCATTATCGGACTAGTCGTGAGCCTCCTCTGTCTCCTGGGCATCGCAAATGGGATGTACACATTGAGCAAACTAGCTAACCAGACTGCCGTTATGAGTACAGCAGCTATTACGGCAAAGACAGATCGCGCGCTGCTCTACTGCTTAATCGCTCTTGCCAGCCTGATTGTAAGCTGTTTTACATTTATTGTTAACGGAATGCGCAGTAAGCGTGGAGCTAAGAAAACAAATAATTAAACCCGCTCATCCTCTAACTCCTGCGGACTCAAACCCACAGGAGTTAGAGGATGAGAGGCAGAGTCGGCCTCGAAGACTTCATCGGCACTCGCTTGGAGCCCTGAGCGGCAGGTAACATTCCCTCCCGTGACAAATAACGAAAACCTGCCCAAGTCTGGGCCGGGCAACGCCGAGACTGCCGCTGTGAGCACCTCGCACGCGCCCGAGAACGCAACTAAGTCCGAATCCACAGCAACCACGCCACGCCACATCCCGGTACCGAAATCGCTGTACCCGATGTTCACGGCCATTTTCATTGGCGTGCTGATTGTCTCCAACATCACCGCCACCAAGGGCGTGGAAATCTTCGGCCTGGCCACCGACGGTGCCTTCTTCCTCTTCCCCTTGAGCTACGTCATCGGCGACGTGCTTTCCGAGTGCTATGGCTACAAAGCCACCCGCCGCACCGTGTGGACCGGTTTCGCCATCCTCGCCGGCGCAATGCTCTGCTTCTTTGCCGCCATCAAGCTCCCGGCGGCACCGTGGTACGAGAATCAGGAAGCCTTCGCCACTGTGCTGGGCACCGTCCCGCAGCTTGTTCTCGCAGGTCTGGCCGGTTATGTCGTCGGTCAGCTGCTCAACGCCTGGTCGCTCAACGCCATTAAGAAGCGCACTGGTGAAAAGGCTCTCTGGGCGCGACTGATGGGCTCGACTGTGGTTGGCGAGTTCGTCGATACGCTCATCTTCTGCTCCATCGCCGCCACCGCTATCGGCATCGATACCTGGGGTACCTTCGTCAACTACGTCATCGTCGGCTTCATCTGGAAGACCGCCGTCGAGATTGTAGTCATGCCAGTCACCTACGCCGTCATCGCGTGGGTCAAGCGCCGCGAAGGCTACTACGACACGCGCGTTCCCGCTTAACGACGAAAAAAGTGCCGCGACCTCGCCTGAGAAGCGAGTAGTCGCGGCACTTTTTGCTTTTACTTCACATCCCGTTTGGCATTGACCCAATGAGCAACGCCAACAGCCACAACAATCCAGGCCACCAGCACCACGATGTTGAACCACATCGGCTGCGTCATGCCGGCCTCAAACCCGATGCGTGGATTCTCCGGATTTGCCATCAGACCGCCCAATTGCGTCGACAACTGCTGAATGCGTGCACCCGGCGTGACCAGCCACAATGGCCGGAAAATCGCATACGCCAGCGCCGCGAACTCCAGCATGCTTTCCACCACCAGAATCCACACCAGCGGAATAGCGACAGCGGCCACGCGCGAGCGCGTCAGCACTCCCAGCGACATCGCGATTAGTCCAAACACTACAAAGCCAAGCACTCCGGCGAGCATGTCCGTGGCAGCGTCGCCGCCCTTGAACTCCACGCGCGGGGAAACCGTCACCGATAGCCAAGCAAGCGCCACACCAATGACCCAACAGACAGCAATCAGCACAAGGGTCAGCGTCATCCGTGCCGAAAGCCACAGGCTCCTTCGGTCCTGCGTCAAGAACGCATGCGCATTCATCTGATCGTTGTACTCACCCGCCAGGGTGGAGCCACCAAAGGCAATCACGATCATGTTGAAGATCACGGTCCCCAACAGCAGCAATTCCCAATCAGCGGTTGCACCAGCGTCCGCCGCCATGCTGAAAGCCGCCATCGGCCCAGCTATCGAGCCCACCAACAACACCACATACACCCACGTGCCACGCAGGCTGGCTAGCTTCGTCCACTCCGACCGCAAAGCGTTTCCAAAACTCATCTCAGTCACTCCCCTACTGCCCAATCGCCTGCGCGCGGTATTCCTGCGATTCCTGGGTCGCAGCCAGGAACTTTTCCTCCAGGTTGTCGCGCTTCGTGTGCAACCGCGTCACCAACAGCCCCTCACGCAGAGCAGCGGCCGCAATGTCGCGGCGGAGTTGCTGCTCGCTGATGCCGTCGTAAAGCGGAATGCGCAATTGCTTATCGACGTCAACCCCACGCGCGACCGGCCCTAACGCCTGCAGCAGCCGAGCGGGGTCATCGACTTCAACTTCGATGACCGTGCCGTCGGAAAGGAATTCATCCATGCTGTACTCGCCGATCATGCGACCGCGGCCGATGACGACGATGCGGTCGGCGGTGAGCTGCATCTCGGAAAGGAGGTGCGACGACACGAGGACAGCGCAGCCCTGTGCGGCCAGCGCCTTGATGGTGTGGCGCATCCACGAGACGCCTTCGGGGTCCAGGCCGTTGACCGGCTCATCCAAAATCAGATGCTGCGGCTTGCCGAGCAGAGCCGCTGCCACTCCCAGACGCTGCTTCATGCCCAGCGAGTAGCCGCCGACCTTGTCCTTCGCCGCCTCGGTCATGCCGACCTGCTCAAGGCACTCTTCCACGCGGGTGTCGGGGATGCCGGCGCCGCGGGCGAGGGCCCGCAGATGAGCGCGGCCCGAACGAGCCTTGTTGTGCCAACCGGCATCCAGAATTGCACCGGCGATGCTGGGCTTATTCTTCAGCGTGGAAAAGGGCTGGTTGCTGTAGGTGTTGCCCTGGGAATCCGTCCCGGTGAACAAGGCCTGGCCCGTGGTCGGGGTATCGAGGCCCAGCATGCAGCGCATGGTGGTGGACTTGCCGGAGCCATTTGGGCCGAGAAAACCTGTCACTACACCGTCGGGAACGGTGAAGGACAGGTCATCGACGGCTAATTTCGAACCGTACTTCTTGCTGAGTCGTTCAACCGTGATCATGTCCTCCATGATGCCGGTTGAGACTGCCTCGCGCAGTAGAGCTAGGTCTAGTTTTGGGCTTCCCCCGGGCCCGCCCAGCCGCCACTTCACGCCACTGGACTGATTCGGGTGTTCCCTGCCACTTCACGCCACTGGTGTCACCTCATGCCACCTCCACAGATGGCACGAGGTGACATGGCTGTCGTGAAGTGCGAAAAGGCAGAAGCCTAGCCCCAGCCCAGCCGGCCCCTAATTCCCCACCGCACGACCACCGTTGGCGTAGTAGCGGCCCATGAACTCATCGCGATACTCGAAGAACCGGTCCTCCAGGATCGCAGCGCGAATGTTCTCCACCAGCTGCACCATGAAAAACAGGTTGTGAATCGTGCACAGCGTGCCAGCCAGGTACTCCTTGGCCTTCAACAGATGATGCAGGTAGGCCCGGGAATAATTCAGCGAAGTGTAGGAGGGCACCTCCGCATCCACGGGGCGGAAGTCGTTCTTGAAGCGGGCATTCGTCAAGGTCATCCGGCCATCGAGCGTGTACACACCACCACGGCGGGCAAGCCTGGTCGGAGCCACGCAGTCAAAGGTGTCGGCACCGGCCTCGACAGCGGCGAAAATATCGTCCGGCTCGGAAATCCCCAGCAGGTGGCGGGCGCGGTCGTCGGGAAGCTCGTCGTTGACCCAACCGCAGATCAGGCCCAGGTTCTGCTTCTCAATCGCCCCACCAATGCCATAGCCGTGGAAGCCGAGCTGGCCGGCATCCTCGAACTCGCGGGAGAGCTCCACCAGCCCGCGGGCGGCCTTGCGGCGCAGGTCTTCGTACTGCGCACCCTGCACGACACCGAATAACTGCTGGATGGGCAACTGGTCGTCGTCAAGCGAATGAACATGCGCATCGACCTGACCGCGCGAAATCGTCAGCTCGTTGTGAGCCTCCAGGCAACGGCGCGCCCAGCGGTGCGTGCGCTCGACGGATGCCTCCTGGTAGCCGCGGGTGTTCATCAGCGTGGTGAGCTCGTCGAACGCCATCATGATGTCGGCGCCCAGCGCGTGCTGAATACGCATGGACACCTCCGGCGTGAAGCGGTGCTCGGAGCCATCGATGTGCGAGCGGAAAGTCACGCCGTCCTCGTCGACGAACGCGTTGCGCTCTTTGCCCTCGGCGACGATGTCGTCTTTCTGCATGCCGGTGACGTCCATCGCGAGGGTCTTTTTAAAGCCCGCGCCGAGGCTGAGCACCTGGAATCCGCCGGAGTCGGTGTATGTCGGGCCGTTCCAGTTGGAGAACTTTGCCAACCCGCCGGCCTGGTCGACGATCTCCTCGCCGGGCTGCAGGTACAGGTGGTATGCGTTCGACAGCATCGCCTGCGCGCCCGTGGACCGCACCTGCTCTGGCGTGAGCGTCTTCACGGTCGCCTTCGTGCCGACCGGAATGAACGCCGGCGTAGCAATATCGCCATGCGGGGTGTGGATGGTGCCAGCACGTCCGCGCGCGCCTTCGATTTGCTTTACGACGTCAAAGCCCGTCGTCCTCGACTGCGACATGAAGCTCCTTGGTTGTGGTCCAGTGCTAATGCCTTGAGGTTACCTGGGCGCTATTCGCGAGTTACTCAGCGCTGTCGTTTTCCTCGGGTTGGGCCGCGTTTTCCGGGTCCCACACGGCGCGGCTACGACGTGGCGCTTCCTCTTCGAGTCCTTCGCGCCTCATCAGTTCCGCAACCGTGATCTTCTTCCGCTTACGAGCCGGGCTGTAGTACGGGCGGACCTCGATGTCCTTGGCATTTTCCGGGTTCGGCTGGGCGTCGGTTGATTCAGCTGGTTCGGGCTGCATGAGCTGTTCGGTCGGTTCGGTCGACTCTGCCTGCTCCGCCTGCTCTGGCTGTGCCGGCTGCTCTGGCTCAGCTGGCGCCGTCGGAGCGGACAGTTCGGCCTGCTCAGTGCGCGCGGACTGTTCGGCATGCTCGGACTGGTCAGCGGGTTCGAGCTCCTTCAGCTTTGCCTTCTTCCGCTTCGGAATCCAGCGGTTACGCTTCTTGGTCGCAACCGCCACAGCGGTACCACCTGCTGCGCCCGCCGCGCCCGCCGCGCCCGCCGCAGCGGCTGCACCAGCACCAACTTCACCATCGGCACTGTCTGTTTCGTCCTCGTCAGCGTCCGTGTCGCCAAAGCCACGCCCAGCACCTTCGCTTTCGGGCAACAGGGACTCACCGCGAGCCATACGCTCGCGGCGGCCCTTCTCCACCAGCTCCTCGGAAACCTCTTCCAGGGCAGAGCCTTCGACATCCACAGAAGGCAACACCTTGTCCAGCCACTTCGGCATGTACCACGTAGCGCGGCCAAGCAGGAACATGGATGCCGGGATGAAGGTCATGCGAATAACGAAGGCGTCGAAAAGCACTGCGGCACCCAGCGCGAAGCCGAATACCTTAATAATCGCCAGGGGCTGCCCGGCGAAAGCCGCGAAGACGGAGATCATAATAATCGCAGCGGCAGTGACCACACGAGCGCCGAGAGTAAAGCCCTCAACGACCGATTCTTCGACCGCGTTGTACTTCGACTCTGGTGAGGATTCACCCTTGTTGTGGGTGTAATGCTCGCGCATGCGGGAAACCAGGAAGACCTGATAGTCCATGGCCAAACCGAACGTCACGCCGATGAGGAAGATTGGCACAAAGCTGACCAGCGGACCCGGAGTGCTAATCACGCCCCAGAGGCCGTCCTGGAAAAATGCCACTGTGACACCGAATGCGGCTGCGACAGAGAGCAAGAAGCCCACACCCGCAGTCAACGGCACCATCAGGGAACGGAAAATCATCAGCAGCAGGATCACTGCCAGACCCACGACAACGCCCAAGTAGAGCGGCATTGCGCCCTGGAGGCGGTCGGTGATGTCAATTTCAATAGGAACCAGACCAGTGACACCGGTGAATAGGCCGGTGGTCTGCTCAATCTGCTTCTGCTGATCGCGCACCGCGTTCATCAGCTGCTTGGTCGCAGGATCGAGTGGACCCGACTTCGGGGTCATAATCATCTTGACCGCAGTGCCGTCATGATTCATGCCAATCATCTGGATGTGCTCGACACCGACGTTGGATTTGAACTGGTCGACAGCGTAACTATAGGAAGCCTTGCGGGCGGCCTCGATGTCAGAGAGTTCCGGGTTGGTCTGTCTCAGGGACTCGATAAGTGGTTTGAGCACCGGTGCATCGGGCTTCACATCGTCCGACTTGGCAATAATGATGAGCTGAGAGTTACGTCCCGCACCGAAGCCCTCTTCAATCATGGTGATGGCCTTGCGGTTCGTGCTGTCCTTAGCCGCAGTAGAGTCGGACGGCAGCGCCAGCTTCAAGTGCATGGCCGGGTAGGCCAATGCCAACAGCAAGACGATACAGCCGACCAGGAACAACCCTGGGGCCTTGTGCACGAAAGTGACCCAACGTCGCCCCATCGTCATCTCACCGAAGAAGGAAGAGCGACGTTCCTTGCGCGGGTTACGCGAGGGGTTGCCAGCAACACCGGGCACGCGACCAGCGAAGACCTTGTCGCCCAGCAGAGACATAACTGCCGGCAGCAGGGTCAGAGAGACCAGCACTGTGAAGGCCACCGTAATTGCCGCCGAAATACCCATCAGAGACATGAACGGCACCTTGGCGACCGTCAGCGCTGCCAAAGCGACAATCACGGTGAGGCCGGCGAAAACCACAGCGGAGCCAGCCGTACCGGTAGCCATGCCGATGGCGTCTTCGTTGGTCATCCCTCGGGCTCTTTCTGCCCTGTAGCGAGAGAGGATGAACAGTGCGTAGTCAATACCGACAGCCAGGCCGAACATGACGGCAAGTACCGGGGTAATCGAGTTGACGTCGGTGAATGCGGTCATCAATGTCACGCCGAAGACACCGATGATAATGCCCACTACCGCCGTCACAATAGGCAGGAACGAAGCGACCAGAGATCCGAAGGTGACAACCAGCACGATAAATGCCACGGTCACACCGATAATCTCCGAGGTCGGAGCTACCTCAATCGCGGGCTGCATGCCCGGGCCAGAGGCCTCGACCTTGATACCGGCGTCACGACCGGCCTGCATTGCGTCGAGAAGCGCCTGCATATTCTCCGGTTCGATGTCCTGCGGCATCTTGGCGTCGAAAACGAAGGTGGAAATACCGTAGCGACCGTCATCGGACACGGTACGCAGGGCATTGGCATCGGCCTCGGCAACATCCTTGGGCAGGCCGGCGGCCATGCCCTGTTCCTTGACCATCGCCTGCATCTTCGGATTGAGGTCTACCGGGTTGTGAAGTTGCAAATCATCGGAGATTTGGCCGACATTGTCGCGGATGCCGTTAATGACCTGGTCAACAGCTTCTTTATTCTGTGGGTCATCGAGCCTCTGCCCCTCCGGGGCCTCGAAGGCGACATAGATACGCTGCTCTCGAATTGGGTTCGGAACATCGGGGAACTTTTCCTCAATCACGTGCGAAGCCGTTGCCGACGGCATGCCGGGGATCGAGAACTGGTCGATGAATCCCTTCTGGAATGCGGCAACTGCACCGCCCAGCCCCGCCAAAATCAGGAACCACGCGATGATCACAGTCCATTTATGCAGGTAGGAGAACCTGCCGAGTTTGAACAAGGCCTTTGCCATGTCAAGTTTCCCTTACGTCTAATATTCGCCTGGACCGCCCCAACTGCAGCTTCCCCAAGTTCGCGCTAACCAAGCACTCCCTCGGACTCCACCTGCAGTTTGAAGCCTCTTCGCTACTCCGATGCTAGCGACCACCCCGGATTGGCCAACATCAACTCTGGCGCTGACATGGTCATTGAGGGCGGGCACGACATAAAAACCGGAAATACTTTTGCTAAGAGTAGCGGACTTCCCGGATAAACGTGAACAATGGGGTGTGTGTTACTGATGTTATTTTTGTGATTTAGGCGCTCCAGGTCGGGTGCCTCACCATTTGCCGCTTTACGACGGACACCTCCCACACCTCCACCACACCCAGACAATCAGGGCCGATTAAATGCAAAACCCCCGGGGCTCCTATTTAAAGGAACCACCGGGGGTTTTATTGGCGGTGACGGAGGGATTTGAACCCTCGGTACGGGGTTACCGCACAAAGCATTTCGAGTGCTTCACCTTCGGCCGCTCGGACACGTCACCGCTAGAAAACGTTACAGGTAGCCCCTTTATCTACCAAATCCCCAGGTCAGAGTAGCCAGGCCTTCGCCAAGCAGTTCACGGCGCACTTCAACCCGCGTCCCCCAAGCCCCTCAACCCTCCACCGCGCTATTCGGGGTGGCCAACGCCCGCTGAGATATGAAGGAATAGTCTGTAGCTTGAAATCTAGAAACTTAAACACAGAAGTACAGCCACACAGAAAGGGTTCTCCCTCATGATTCGTTCCGCCATCATCGGCTACGGCAATTTGGGCCGCAGCGTCGAAAAGGTCATCGCTGACCAGCCGGACATGGAACTCGTCGGCGTTTTCTCCCGTCGCGATTCGCTGGACACTGAGGCCCGCGTACTCCCGGCGGCGGATGTCGAAAAGTACAAGGATGAGGTAGACGTACTGTTCGTGTGCCTCGGCTCGGCCACCGATGTCCCGGAGCAGGCTCCTGAGCTGGCAAAGAACTTTACGACGGTCGACACCTACGACAACCACCACGAGATTCCGAAGCACCGCGCGGCCATGGACGCCGCCGCCCGCGAAGGTGACAACATCGCCATGATCTCGACCGGCTGGGATCCGGGCCTGTTCTCCCTGAACCGCGTCCTGGGCGCTGCTATCCTGCCGGGCGCAGACCAGATGACCTTCTGGGGACCGGGTCTGTCGCAGGGTCACTCCGATGCCGTGCGTCGTGTGCCGGGAGTGAAGAAGGGTGTCCAGTACACCAAGCCGAACCCGGAAGCTATCGAGGCCGTAAAGAAGGGCGAGGGCGCAGACCTGAAGGGCAACGAATGCCACCTGCGCCACTGTTTCGTCGTCGCTGAAGAGACCGGCAACGCCGACGAGGACGCCAAGCTCAAGGAGCAGATCCGCGAAACCATCGTGACCATGCCGGATTACTTTGCCCCTTACGAGACCATCGTGGACTTCATCTCCGAGGAGGAGTTCGACCGCGATCACCAGGGCATGCCGCACGGTGGCCAGGTCATTACCCGCGGCCAGGCCGGTACGTCCGGTCACGTCATCGAGTTCGGCCTCGACCTGGATCGCAACCCCGACTTCACCGCAGCTGTCCAGGTTGCCTACGGTCGCGCTGCCTACCGCCTGAAGCAGGCTGGCGAGACCGGTGCCCGTACCGTCTTCGAGATCGCCCCGTACCTGCTGTCCGCCGAACCACTGGATGACCTGGTGGCCCAGAAGCTGTAGCCAGCCCCAACGCTGGCAGCCGGCCATCGAAACACAAAGAACCCAACCGCCTCCGCGTATCAGACGCGGAGACGGTTGGGGTTATCTCTACCCGAGAACTAAGCGCTTTACTTGTCAGTCAGCTTGCCCAGGGTCTCAGTGGCCTTGTCCTTCAGGTCCTCAGCACCCTGCTTGACCTTCGAAGCAGCCTGCTCGCCCTTGCCCTGGTTTGCCAGGTCGTCGTTGCCAACGGCGTTGCCGGCAGCTTCCTTAACCTTGCCGCCCAACTCGTCGGCCTTGTTCTGCAGCTCGCTCATTATGTAAGCCTCCTATGTAAACGACTTATCTATTCTCTAGAGCCACCGTCTAGCAGCTCCACTAGTTCCGACGGTACGTGAAAATGAAGGCTCGTCACGGCCACGACGGGAATTGTGACCTAACTGTGACCCCGCTCACGCTTCCAACTGCCGTTGCCGTTCGAAGAATTCCCGCAGGTAAACGGAGCATTCGTCGGCAAGCACACCCCCGCGCACCTGCGGCGTGAATGCGTGGGCGGGATCGCGGATGACATCGGCGATAGAGCCGCACGCGCCGGTCTTGGGCGACCACGCGCCGAAGACCACGCGCCCCACGCGCCCCATGACGCACGCGCCGGCGCACATCACGCACGGCTCCAGCGTCACGACCAACGTGCACTGCTCCAGCCGCCAGCCGTCACCAACAGCGCGGGTGGCCTCGCGCAACGCAATGACTTCGGCGTGGGCAAGCGGGTCACCATCAGCTTCCCGACGGTTTGAACCCCGGCCTACAACCTTGCCCTCGGCATCCACGACCACGGCTCCCACCGGCACATCCCCGGGTGCCGTGTGAGCAGCTTCGGCAATAGCCAGGCGCATCCACTCTTCGTCGAGAGTGTCCTGTTTTCGACGGGGTAGCGCGCTTGGCCGCTCGGTCAGGTGACCTTTGTCAGGGTTAGTCGTCATAGGGGTCGTAGTCGTCATCGTCGCCGTCGTAATCCAGGTCGGCGACATCGGCTAGCTCCTCGGCACACCCCAACTCCTCAGCGATGGCCAGAAGCTGCTCGGACGCCCACAGCGACTGATCGTCACAGATGGACTCCAGGGCTTCCTCCGAACAGCCCAGGTCAGCGAGGATATCCATGTCCCCCTCAGCCCAGGCATCGACATCGTCGAGCTCGTCCTCGTCGAGGTCGGGGATATCCAGATCCAGCTCGTCGAACACATCTGCCGCAATGTCATCGGTCACGGCAGCGGTAGCGTCGGAAAGCACTACGCGCAGCGACCCAACTCCCTGGCGCACGAGAATGAAGTAGTCGTCGTCGATATTGAGCATTCCGACAGCAGCGCGTTCCGAACGCAGATTGCGCAGCGCCTGTGCGGCGTCAGCGAGCGAATCGGTGGCGTCGTCCCCGAGGTCGACGACGCGCCAACCGCGCTCCCCCATAGTTACGGCAACCGCGAAGGAGCGGTCGTCATCGGAGGTGTACCCTCCGGAAAAGGTCGTGCTCATAACCCACAACGCTAGTCGCTGTATGTCATGCTTGTCAGGTGAGCAATTTCGAGTCCCCCTCCCCTGCTTCGTCCTTCCTGTCAGCTGCACAACTACCCGCCGTATGCATCCTCGGTTTGGGCCTCATCGGTGGCTCCATGATGCGCGATCTGCGGGCTCATAATGTCGAATGCTTCGGTTGGAATCGCTCGTCCGCAACGGTCGAGGAAGCCACGAAGGAGGGATTCGACGCCAGTACAGATCTTCAGGCCACGCTCGAACGTGCTGAGGCTAGCCGCGCGCTCATCGTGATCGGCACCCCCATGACAGTCGTCGGCACGATGCTCGACGCCATCAACGAGCACGCCCCCAGCTGTGGCATTACGGATGTGGTCTCCGTGAAGGCGGCCGTCGCCGCCGAGGTCTCCGCTCGCGGGATGGAGGAACGCTTCGTCGGCGCGCACCCAATGGCGGGGTCCGCGCAGGCGGGCTGGTCCGCCACGCTCGAAGGGCTTTTCGACGGCGCCCCCTGGGTCATCACCTACGACCTAGCAGCTGCTGCCGACGCTGCGGGCAAGCCCGTCCCGGAGCGCTGGATTGAGGTCTTTTCGCAGGTCGCCAACTTGGGAGCAGCTCTTGGCAGTCAGCTCATTCCAGCGCTGAGCGACCACCACGATGCCAGCGTCGCCCGCATCTCCCACATGCCACACCTGGCAGCCTACGCAATTGCCGCCGCCGGTGAAGCCGGTGGCCCTCTGGCCATTTCGCTGGCGGCCGGCTCTTTCCGCGACTGCACCCGCGTCGCCGCCGCTGCTCCCGACATGGTCATGTCCTGGTGTGAGAACAACACCGAACCCGTGCTCGCCGCGCTTGACGACGTCATCGAGCGCCTCACCGCCGCGCGCACCCAGTTGGCCACCGAGGGAACCGCTATGGACCTGGCCAAAACCGGTCAGATTGCCCGTGTCCGCTACGAGGCCCGCCCCGCTCACCGCCCGATTTTCCGACTGCGCGTCGGCGAGGGCGACTGGATCAACCAGTTGAAGTTGGCCGAAAGCGTCGGCGGCCAGGTAGATGTGTTCTAGTGTGGAACTATGTTTTCCCCCGAGCTGCACACCAGCCTCGCCGGCATCACTGTCGTCAACTTCGCCATTAACGTTCCGGGACCACTGGCCGCTCAGCACTTGGGCCAGCTAGGCGCCCGGGTGATTAAGGTCGAACCACCCACAGGCGACCCGCTCGGTTCCTTCGGCCGCCCCTGGTATGAAGCTATGTCCGCAGGTCACGAGATTATCCAGGCGGATCTGAAGAGCGATGAGGGCCGCGCACAGCTGAGCTCGCTGATTGATGAGGCCGATGTGGTCATCACCTCGGTTCGCCCCTCCGCGCTGGAACGCATGGGGCTGGCGGGTCTCCACGAGCGCCCGAATGGGCCGGTGCATATCGACATTGTCGGTGATACCAAAGCTCCAGAAACACCTGGCCATGACCTGACCTACCAGGCGGAGGCCGGAACTCTCACGCCTCCAGCCATGCCGTCGGTGTTGTTGGGCGACATCCTGGGTGCACACTTTGCGGTCACCGCTGCCCTTGCCGGGTTGATTAAGCGGGCGGGTGCGGGTGCAGACGTCGTAAAGCAGCCTGGACTGCACTGTCGCATTGGCCTGAAGCAGGCGGGCGAGGCCGGTGCCGCGCCGCTGAAGTACGGCATGACGGCGCCCGGCGGACTACTCGGTGGCGGCCTGTGGACGTACGGCCTCTACCCCAGCGCCGACGGCTACGTGGCCGTGGCAGCGCTGGAGCCGCACTTTGCCGCCGCCCTGACCGAGGCCACACGCGCGAGCAACCGCGAGGAGCTTGCGGATTTCCTCCGCGAGCGCACCAACGCCGAAATCATGCAGCTTGCCAGCGAAAAGTCGCTGCCGCTGGCTGCAGTGAAGTAAGCGGGTCAGTTTAAGGCCGCGCGCCTCGGGGGTCGGGGCCTGGAGCCTTACGCGGTCAACCCCGCGGCCTCTGCGGTGAGCTCCACCGAACGCAGCCGGTCAGGAACCTTCAGCGATTGATGAGCCACAATCAGCTCATCCGCCGTCGAGTACTCACCGAACTGCGCAATCTGCTCACGCACCTGCGCCACCGTGCCGACTGCCGTGTGACGGAACATATTCTGCACCTGGCGCCCCTGCGGAGTATCCATCAGAACCTCCGCCTCATCGTCAGTGAGGTGATGCCCACCGCGACTCAGGAACCGCCCGACCATGTTCCTGCGGGTAGCGAAGTACTGCTGCTGCGCGTCCTCTTCGCTTTCCGACGCAATCACATTCATGGCCGCAAAAGCGTACGGCTTATCCAGCTGCTCAGAAGGCTGGAACTGCTCGCGGTAGACCGCGATGGCATCGCGAAGCGCGTCCGGAGCGAAGTGCGAAGCAAACGCGTACGGCAAGCCGAGCGCCGCTGCGAGTTGAGCACCAAAGAGCGAGGAGCCCAGGATGTACAGCGGCACATGGGTGCCGCGACCCGGAATTGCGTTGATGCCCTTGATCAGCGACTCGTCGGAGAGGTAACCGCGCAGCTCCTGCACATCCTGCGGGAAGGAATCGGACGAACGCGGGTCACGCCGCAGGGCGCGCATAGTGGCCTGGTCCGTGCCCGGCGCACGACCAAGCCCCAGCTCGATGCGATCCGGGTACAGATTCGCGAGCGTGCCGAACTGTTCCGCGACCGTCAGCGGTGCATGATTCGGCAGCATGACGCCGCCGGAGCCGAGGGTGATGCTCTCGGTTTTTGCAGCCACGGCTGCGATAAGAACTGCCGGCGACGAGGACGCGATGGAGTTCATATTGTGGTGCTCTGCGTACCAAATACGCTGATAACCAGCCTTTTCCGCTGTCTGCGCCAAATCGATGGAGCCCTGTAGGGCGTCGGCGTGGGACTGCCCCGAGGCTACGGTAGCGAGGTCAAGAATGGACTCAGTACGAATCATGGTTCCACAGTCTAGACCGTTAGTCGGATATTGCGAGTTTGAGATGCTTCGAATATTGAGGCGCTGGGGTTTGGGGTTTTGGGGATTCGGGTGCGGGTGGCTCGTGGGTGGATCGTGGGCGGCTTGCGGGTGGACGGGCTCATGGGTGGCTCGTGGGCGGTATTCACTTGTCGATGAGGTATTCACATATCGATGAGCTATAGCCTGGCCACAAGTGAATAGCTCATCGATATGAGCGCAGGCAGAGCCAATACCGCGCGCATAAGTGCCAGAAAAGGGTTAAGTAAAGAAAAGTGTGTCCGCATGCCACCATAACCCCAGACCACACACCACAAATCACCAAAGAATAGCTCCCCGAAAGCTATTACCCACACCATCCCGCACCTCCGGCCACATTTGTGCTAACCGCACACCGGTTGGATTAAAGGATGACCACCAACCGCCCCAGCTGCCCACTATGCGGCAACAACACAAAGAAAAACGGCACCACCAGCAAATCAACCACCCGTTGGCGCTGCACCCACTGCGGACACTCCTTTACCCGCAACACCCAAACCCACAACAAAAACACCGCCACCATGGCTTTGTTCATCCAATGGGCCACCGGCACCCAATCTCTAACCACCTTCGCCGCACACCATGGCGTAACCAGGCAAACCATGCACCACCGATTCCGATGGTGCTGGTGGATCATCCCCACACCCACCATCGACTCATTCCGCATCCATGACCAAATCTTCCTCGACGCGACCTATCTAAAGTCCGGATGCCTCCTGATCGCAGCCAGTAAAACCCACGTCATCAACTGGACCTGGGCCAGACACGAAACCACCGCCGCCTACACCGAACTCCTACGCCCCATTGCCGCACCACTAATCGCAGTCACAGACGGCGGACAAGGTGCCCAATCAGCCATCCACCACTGCTGGCCAACAACACGCATCCAACGCTGCCTCGTCCACGCCCAACGAACAGTCCGCCGCCACACCACCAGCAACCCCCGCACCGATGCCGGCAAAACCCTCTACCGCCTAGCCCTGAAACTCACTCGCATCACCGACCTTGACCAAGCATCCACATGGGTCGCCCACCTGCACGAATTCGACCACACCTACCGGGAATGGATGAACGAGAAAACCACCATCAAAGACCCTGCTACCGGCGCCTACACCAAGGTCTACACCCACCAACGCGTCCGAGCGGCCTATCAATCATTGCTATCTCTGCACCGCAGAGACCTGCTGTTTACCTACCTGCAACCCCCACCAACAACCATCGACCCCGACAACCTTGCAGCAACAACAAACAGCCTCGAAGGTGGCATCAACGCCCCCATAAAAGAACTAGCCCGCAGACACCGCGGACTATCACTACCGCATCAACGCACAGTGATGGATTGGTGGCTGTATCTACATACAGAAGTCCCTGACGATCCGGTCAAGATCGCCAGGGACCAACGATGGGGTCAAGACGCACTTTCCACAGCAACAGACCTGATCACCCACAACACCACAGCCACTACCAATGACATCGGTGCACCAGCAGAATACGACACCGCCATCGACACCAGCTACCAACACAACCTCGGCATCCAAAAAGGCTGGATCAAATAACCGCAACACGCCCGGAAAAGACACACTTTTCTTTACTTAACCC
>NZ_JVPT01000056.1:0-1434 GCF_001055915.1 Corynebacterium sp. 212_CJEI
GGGGATGCGGACGGAATCTTGGAGGATTCCATCATGAACCGCTCATACACCAAGGAGCAGCGACGCAGAGCTCTGCAGGTTTACAAGCGTACTCAATCGGTGACCAAGACCGTCCGTGAACTTGGTTATCCAGGGCGATGGACGCTGTACAAATGGTTGCGTGAACCCGCCAAACCTGGTCGACCCCGCAAACAGTCAAAAACATTGACCCGCTACCCGTTTGAGGTCAAGCTTCGTGCTGTTGAGCTCTTCAACGCTGGTTGGAGGCCAGCTGACACCGCTGTGGAATGCGAGCTGCGCTCAAAGATGAGTGTCTATTCTTGGGCACAACGCCACCGTGAAGAGGGAAAATGGGGTTTGATGTCGAAAAGAGAACGCAAAGAGCACACTCGCATGCCCACCCGAGCAGCATTCGAGAAATCATTAGCCGATGATCCTGCAGAACTGAAAAAGCAAATGGCTCAACTGCTCGTTGACAAGGCTGTTTTGGAAAAGGAGCTGGAACTTGTAAAAAAAGACGTCAGCGTCATCCCGGGGCAGCTCAGCAATAAGCACAAGGCTGAAGTGGTTGACGCGTTACGCGGCGAGTTTCCGTTATCTATGCTGCTTGCTGCTATTGATCTTGCGGCATCAAGCTTCTACTACCAACTCCAACAGCGATTTGCTCCGGATAAGCACGCGCATATCCGCGAATTGCTTCATGAGATTAGTTCTGAGTCGAATAACACCTACGGCTATCGCCGACTTTGGTGGGAACTGCGCCATCGCGGGATCGTTATCAGTGAGAAGGTCGTCCGCCGTCTCATGCACGAAGAGGGAATTCGTCCCTGGTTCCCGAAACGAAAGTGGCGTTACTCCAGCTATCAAGGGGAAATTTCTCCCGCACCACCTAACCTGGTGAACCGTAATTTTCATGCTGAGCATCCAAATCGGTTGTGGCTGACTGACATCAGTGTTTTCGCTACTAACCAAGGTCGCGTGTACCTGTCTGCCATCATTGACTGTTTTGACGGGAAGGTCGTGGCAGCAAAAACAAGTGTTCATCCCACCATGGAGTTAGCAGAAGAAACTTTGTACGCAGCAATCGCAACCGAAAAGCCGGCAATGGATGGCTCCTTGGTGATTCACTCAGACCGCGGAGCACATTATCGAGGCAGCAGCTGGCGAAGTATGACCGAGAAGTTCGGAATACTTCGCTCGATGTCGAAGAAAGGTTGTAGCCCCGACAATGCAGCATGCGAGGGGTTCTTCGGCCGAATGAAAAACGAAATGTACTACGGCAGAACCTGGCAGAACCCTCAAGAGCTCAAAGAAGCAATCGCGACATACATTGAGTTCTACAACAATCACCGAATCAAGATCAGCCTCGATGGTTTGAGCATTGCCGAATACCGAAAAGTCAATGTAGCGTGAGATTGAAACTGTCCAAAAAAA
>NZ_JVPT01000057.1:0-1869 GCF_001055915.1 Corynebacterium sp. 212_CJEI
GCTGGCCTCCAACCAGCGTTGAAGAGCTCAACAGCACGAAGCTTGACCTCAAACGGGTAGCGGGTCAATGTTTTTGACTGTTTGCGGGGTCGACCAGGTTTGGCGGGTTCACGCAACCATTTGTACAGCGTCCATCGCCCTGGATAACCAAGTTCACGGACGGTCTTGGTCACCGATTGAGTACGCTTGTAAACCTGCAGAGCTCTGCGTCGCTGCTCCTTGGTGTATGAGCGGTTCATGATGGAATCCTCCAAGATTCCGTCCGCATCCCCAAAAGTGTGTCTGATTTTCAGCCTATTTGCTGGTCAGGCCGCATAAAACGGGCTTATATAAGGTTCCAGACCTTATTCAGGCCCGTTTCTTGCTCAATCCACCGGAATGGCTCCTGCATGTGGTAACAGGGGCCTGGTTGTCTTTCTGGGTGACTCCAAACAGACCCCGATGCCCTATATGCGCTGGGCAAATGAAGAAAAACGGCACCACAACCAAAGGGACAACCAGGTGGCGATGCAAAAACCCTGACTGCGGATGCTCAACAACACGACACCGCCCCGATCAGACCCACACCCGGGATTTCAAAGCGTTTCACACCTACGTCACCGGCACTGCTTCTTTAACCAAGGTGGCCGACACCTTGAATGTCTCCCGGCGCACACTCGACCGCCGGTTCACCTCATTGTGGCTTATCGATGTCCCTAACACCCCCGATCCCAACCGGGTCTACGACCAAATCTTCATCGACGGCACCTACACCGACGCTGGCTGCTTACTTGTGGCAGCCAGCCACGACCACGTCATCGCATGGCACTGGACACAACGCGAAACCGCCCACGCCTACACCCAACTACTCAAAAACATCGCCCCACCACTATGCGTTGTCCTCGACGGTGGCCAAGGCGCCTACTCAGCAATCAAAACCTGCTGGCCAACCACCCGCATCCAACGCTGCCTTGTCCATGCCCAACGCGTGGTCCGTCGCTACACCACCAGCCGTCCACGCACCGACGCAGGCAAAGCTATCTACGCCCTGGCGTTGAAACTGACCCGTATCACCACACTCGACCAGGCACGGGAGTGGACGCTGCGCCTGCATGACTTCGGACAGGTATTCAAAGCATTCCTCAACGAAAAAACACCCCTCCCCAAAGAACGCCGCACCCTCAACAACCAGTGGGAATGGACCCACCTGCGAGTTCGCAAGGCATACAACTCACTGCTGCGCCTATCGCGCAATAACTGGCTGTTTACCTACCTGCAGCCACCACCAGAAGCACTCGAACCACAGCGCTGGGCATCAACAACCAACAGTCTGGAAGGCGGCGTCAACGCCCAGCTCAAACGCATCGCCGACGCGCATCGCGGCAGGTCCGGGGAGCGCCAACGCAAAATGCTCGAGTGGTACCTGCACTCGAAAACGCAGCTGCCTGACGACCCGCTAAAGATCGCCAGGCAGTGCAATTACGGACAAGATCAACTCGCCAAAGTCAACGATCTTGTCCCAGAAGACCACAACAAAGCCGACCACGAAACAGGACGACCAGCCTTCTACGACAACGCTATCCCAACCGAATACCAACACAACATAGGAATCCGGAAAGGGCCCATGAGATAAAAAGGGCCCACCCGGCGACACACCGAGCGGACACACTTTTTGTCACTTAACCCATCCCCGCGACAAACACCTGGTAAAACAAAGAATCCCCAGCCCGTTTCCGGACTGGGGATTAATTGTGGCCAGAAGCGGGATCGAACCGCTGACCTTCCACTTTTCAGGCGGACGCTCTACCGACTGAGCTATCTGGCCAGACTTGAATTTAATCAAGTGGCGACCCTGACGGGACTTGAACCCGCGACCTCCGCCGTGACAGG
>NZ_JVPT01000058.1:0-5413 GCF_001055915.1 Corynebacterium sp. 212_CJEI
GCTGGCCTCCAACCAGCGTTGAAGAGCTCAACAGCACGAAGCTTGACCTCAAACGGGTAGCGGGTCAATGTTTTTGACTGTTTGCGGGGTCGACCAGGTTTGGCGGGTTCACGCAACCATTTGTACAGCGTCCATCGCCCTGGATAACCAAGTTCACGGACGGTCTTGGTCACCGATTGAGTACGCTTGTAAACCTGCAGAGCTCTGCGTCGCTGCTCCTTGGTGTATGAGCGGTTCATGATGGAATCCTCCAAGATTCCGTCCGCATCCCCTTCTGTCGTTTAACCCTTCTTTTTGACGGGATCCGTCCCGAAATCCGTCACAGGCATGTCACGACCGCGTGCGCGCGTCACGGTTTCATACAGCGTCGGTAACAAGTCGGTGGCACTGTCATGTCGGGTCTTTTGCCGTCGTCACGCACAACTAGTCCCGGCGGCATGAATCCTCGCATCATCGACAAGGACACCGGCGTCGAGCTGTGGACCGTCGCCGAATGCGCGGAGTTCACCGGTACCGCGCGCGGCACGTTCACCAGCTATGCGGGCCGTGGCAAAGCGCCGGTGCCGGCGGCGAAGCTCCACGGGCTGAACCCGCGGAACTCCGACGACGTGCGCGAGTGGCAGAAAGGCCACGAGGCGAAGGGCAAGTAGCCGGCCCAATCTCGGACCGGTCAGCCCGGCATGACCGGTCAGCCCAAGTAGTGGGCGGCGACGACGTTGGCGATCTCGTCGGCGTCGTTGTGGGCGACGAGCACGCCGTGGCCGTGGCCCGGCAGCTCGATGAGCTCGCCGCCCATGACCGCCTGCATCGCGCGGCCGCCCGTGCCGGTCACCGCCGCATCGCGGTCGTAGTGGAGCAGCAGCGGCTTCGACTCGAGGGCGTCGCCGCTGAGTTCCACGGCAGCGCCCTGCCCCGGCCAGCCGAGGCATAGCTGCCCCGACGACAGCGCATCGGCGTTGAGGCGGAAGATGTCGCCGCCGGTGAACTGGTCGAGGTACGTGCGGGGAATGCGGGACGGGTCGGCGGCGGTGACGTTGTCGTTGCAGATGATCGCCCGCTCGATGGTTCCCATCGCCTCGGTCTGCGCCATCATGTCTTCCGGGGTCACGCCCTCGGGTAGTTCGGGGGTCTCCACCTCGCCGGTGACCACGGCGTCGGCGATGTCGGGCCACATGCTCTCCGAGTACGTCGCCGCGAAGGTCTGCTGCAGCAGCACCGACTGATTGCCGGCGCCGGGGCGCATCAGGTTCGCCGCGAAGGAATGGCTGCGCCACGCGACGGGCAGAACGCCGTCGGCCAGCTGCATGAACGCCTCCGGGTCGTCGGCGAAGGCGGCGGGCACGTCGCCCACCTGCGTCGGCGGCGGGTAGACCTGACCCGGCGCGCCAACCTCCTCGTTGATGCGCTGCGACCAGCGCGCGTACACCTGCAGGGCGGTGGTGCCCAGGCCGTACTCGTCGTCACGGTCGGCGATCCACTGGAACATCGCGTTGAGAGCCTCGCGGCGCCACGGCTCGCGCGAGTCTCCGAGCCGAAAGTAACGGTCGGCAGGATTGACCGAGGAATCCAGCACCATCCGGCCCGTCTTGTCCGGGAACAGGGTCGCGTACGTGCTCATCAGATCCGTGCCGTAGGACAGGCCGTAGAGGTGCATGACGTCCTGGCCGAGCACGTCGCGGACATGGTTGAGATCGCGAGCGGTGTTCTCCGTGGTGATGGTCGCCGCGTATCCCGGTTCGTTGGCTTCGCAGGAGGCGTACATCGCGCCGACCTGCCCGGAGAGCAGACCCGTCATCGGGATGTCCGCCACGTTGCAGTTCAGCGGGGTGCCCCAGGCCAGGCCGCGCGGCTCGACGGCGATGAGGTCGAAGTGCTCCCGGACGGCGGTCGGCATCCTCACGGCCTCGTCGGAGAACATTCCCAACGCGTCGCCGCCGGGGCCGCCCGGATTGCCTGCGATGACGCCACGGCGCTCCCCCGTCGCCGGAACTCGGCTGACAGTGAGGGAAATCGTCGCGCCCTCCGGGTCGGAATAATCACGTGGCACGTCGATGTCCGCGCACACGGTGCCCGGCGCGGTCATCGCCGCGGTCGGGCACGCGCCCCAGTCCAACCCGCCGAGATCGGCCGGACCGGCGGAGCCGCCGGCCGACGCCTGCGGCACCGACAGCAACGTGCCCGCCAGCGCGAGCGCCGTGACCGGGGCCAACGCCCTGCGGACGAAGGACGTCCGGGACGACGGGGCCGCTGAGACTCGGCTCGCGGACCGGGCCTCGGCACCGGTCTCCACAGAGGAGACGGCGGGGGACGCTGCGCCGAATGCGGCGGGGGACAACTTCTTCGTGGGGCGCACGGGGATAAACACCTTTCATCGACTGCAACGAACGGTATCAAACCGTAACGCCGACCGCACGCCGTTCAAGGCACGAAGATTAAGGCACCGGCCGCACGCTGTTCAACGCACGGAGATCAGGGCACGGACCGCACCCGGTACACCAGCACCGCACCGACGGCGGTGAGCGCGCCCGCGAAAACGTACAGGCCGGGGTACCCGCCGAGGTTCGCCAACGCGAAGGCGGCGAGCACCGGGGCGGCCATGTTCGGGCCGGCGACGGCGAGGTTCATGACGCCCACGTCACGCCCGCGCTCATCGGCCTTGGGCAGCACCTGGTTGATCAGGGCCTGATCGACGGCCATGAACACGCCCCACGACAGACCCAACAGCACCGCCGCGCCGACGACCATGGCGAAGCTCCCGGCGAACGCCATGATCGCGCAGGCCCCGGCGACGCCCATCGACGACAACGCCACGAACACCCGGCGCTTGCCCATCTTGTCGGACACTTTGCCCGACAGGATCGCGGTGACGATGACGCACAGGGCATACGCGCCGGTGAGGACGAGTACGCCGGCATCCGGATCGGGGTGGCCGATGTGATCGCGCAGGTAATAGAACAGGTAGAACAACGCGACCGAGTTGCCCGTGGTCACCAGGAACCGGGCGATGAACACCCACGTGAAGTCGCGGTAGAGCCCTCCGGGCACCTCGGCGACGGCGGGCACCACGGCGTCAGCGTCCCCGCCGGCGTCGTCAAGCACCGGAGATGCGGCCGCCTGCGACCGCACCCGGGACACGTCGCGGAAGCCCGGCAGGAACTGGCCGATGAGCACCAGCAGCAGCGCCGCGGTGACGATGTACGCCAGCCCCAGGTCGAACACCGTGGCCACGACGGTGCCCAGCACCACGCCGAGGGTGTACGTCAGCCCCAGCACACCCGAGACCACGCCGTACTGATTGTCCGGCACCGTATCCGGCGCCACCGCCTGGGCCGCGTTGATTGACGCCGCGATGGCCAGCTGGAACACCGCCCACCCGATGGTCAACGCCATGAAGCCCGGCGCGGCGCCCAGGAACACCAGCGACCCGGCCGCCGCCAGCCCGCCGAAGAGGATCCACGGGGCGCGGCGGCCCCAGCGCGTGTCCGTGCGGTCCGACAACCACCCGGCCAGCGGATGCCCGATGATGGAGAAGAACCCGCCGACCGCCATGAGGAGCGCGAACTTCTCCTCCTTCTCCCCCGGATGCCAGATGAGGATCTGCTGCGCCAACAACAGCTGCGTCGGCGCTGCCCACGAGATGTTCTGCCCCAGGTACAGCAGGCCGTACCGCACGATCCAGCCGGTGGTCACCGGCGTGCGCTGGGCGGGGTCGGCGGTGAAACGCCCGACGTCGGAGATGGCG
Organism: Corynebacterium sp. 212_CJEI; assembly: GCF_001055915.1. Classification (NCBI taxonomy): domain Bacteria; kingdom Bacillati; phylum Actinomycetota; class Actinomycetes; order Mycobacteriales; family Corynebacteriaceae; genus Corynebacterium; species Corynebacterium sp. 212_CJEI. The sequence continues at coordinate 3,743 of NZ_JVPT01000058.1, forward strand.
CGTTCGGAGGAGCCGGCGTGTTCGGAGGAGCTCATCCCTGCACCCCATCCGGCTCCGGCGGCTGCGCCCGCACGTTGGGGTCGGTGTGTTCGTCCGCGACGGGGTAACGACGGCCTGCGGTGTAGCGCCGGTGCAGCTCCGGGGTGATCCGCCCGGTGCGGGCCAGCTCGGCCAGCAGGTGGCCCGACGGCTTCATCGTCCGTTCCTGCGTCTCGTAGTCCAGGTGGACGATGCCGAATCGCGGCTCTTCGCCGTCGGCCCATTCCCAGTTGTCCACGAAGCACCAGTGGTACCAGCGCTCGATGGGCACGTCCGACTCGGCGATGGCCCGCAGGTGCTCCAGGATGAACCGCGGCCGGAACGACTCCAGCCTGCGGTCGGCAGCCCCGGCGTCCGGGTTGGCGTAGTCCCCGGCCGGATTCGGCTTTTCGACGCCCGCGTCCACGCCACCGACCGACAGCTCCAGATCGCCGAGATCGCAGGTGCCGTTTTCGGTGATCCAGACCGGTCCGCCGAAACGCTCGTTCAGGTCGCGGGCGCATTCGACCAGGCCCTCGGGGTGGATTTCCCACCCGAGGTCGTTGACCGGAGCCCCGACGAAGGTGCCGTCGTCGAACTTGTCGACGGCCGTGCGCGAGTAGTAGTTCAGGCCCAGGAAGTCGTGGTGGCGGCCCGACGGCAACCCGCGGCCGACCTTCGCCCCGCCCAGCAGCGGATGGAACTTCCCCGCCAGATGCGCGTCGGCGACGATGTCCTGGAACAGATGCCGATTGATCCGCGCCAGGCCGCGGTGGATGGGGTTGCGCGGATTGCGCGGCGCGAACGCCCGTGCGTGGTGGGCGATGCCGACCTTCGCCCGATCCCCCTGGATGCCGTGGATGACCTCGTAACCGCGGATGTGGGACACCGCCATGTTGCGCAGCACGGCCATCGTGTCGCCCCACGAGCGGTTGCCCGGCGGGCCCGAGCGGAACATGTGCGCCTGGGTGGCGTACACGTTCGGCTCGTTGACGGTGATCCACTCGTCGACGAGGTCGTCGAGCGCCCGCACGGTCGTCTCCGCATAGCGCAGGAAAGCCGCCGGCGATTCATCGGAGGTGAAGCCGCCGCGCCGAGCGAACCAGAGCGGATTGACGAAGTGATGGAGCGTCACCAGCGGACGAATCCCCTTGTCCCGCAGGTCGGCAATCTCCTCACGGTAGCGATCCAGCACCGCATGGTCGAACTCCCCCGGCCGCGGTTCGATACGCGCCCACTCCACGCCGATGCGAGCGATGGGCAGACCCAGCGACGCCATGAGCTCGTTGTCCTCCCGCCACCGGTTCCAGTGGTCGGTGGCGCGCAGCGGGGTCGAACCATCGGCGATGTTGCCGGGCTCGCGGGCCCAATCGAACCAGTCGTTGTTCTCGTCACCGCCCTCGATCTGCCCGGCGGCCGACGCCGTGCCGATCAGCAGACCCCGCAGATCGACGTCGTGATGCAACGGCTTCGCGAGCGGCGACGTGCGCGGCTGAGGATGGAGAGTTCGGTCATTGGCAGGCACATTGGTTGACATGCCGACATCCTATGTCACACATCACGCCTAGTTTTTGGTTTTCAAACAAAATATTATGGGTTTCGCGCGTCGACGGGGTCGTCGTAAAGCAACCGAGTAGAGCAACCGGATCGTTC
>NZ_JVPT01000059.1:0-43392 GCF_001055915.1 Corynebacterium sp. 212_CJEI
GCTGGCCTCCAACCAGCGTTGAAGAGCTCAACAGCACGAAGCTTGACCTCAAACGGGTAGCGGGTCAATGTTTTTGACTGTTTGCGGGGTCGACCAGGTTTGGCGGGTTCACGCAACCATTTGTACAGCGTCCATCGCCCTGGATAACCAAGTTCACGGACGGTCTTGGTCACCGATTGAGTACGCTTGTAAACCTGCAGAGCTCTGCGTCGCTGCTCCTTGGTGTATGAGCGGTTCATGATGGAATCCTCCAAGATTCCGTCCGCATCCCCAAAAAGTGTGCCCGCTCGGCGTGTCGACCGGCGCGTCGGCGGGTGGGCGCCTTCGATACTTACCTCAATGCGAGTTACTGACTGAGTTTATGTCAGCGACGGCGGGTCGATCCGAATTACTGACTGCGTTTATGTCAAAAATGGCCCGAAAAATGGCCTGAAAGTGTCATAGACTCGCACAGTTTCACATTTGCAGCCCGTATTCACGTGTGGAGTCCGTAATTTTTGGTGTCTGCCCAGTCATTATCTTGAGAATCAGACACACTTTTTGTCTGTCGATCCAGAGGTGCTGGAAGAACGTGTGCGCTAGCTCGGAGTGCGCCACGAGTGGCGCTGCTTGTGTGAGCCCTAGAAAGCCACCGCACTTCTAATAAGTTTCCATTGCGCGGATGCTTTTGTCGGGTAACGTTCTTTTCACGCTGGAAGAAAAGGAACCGACCACATGATCAGAACAAGACAACTCTCGGCGGTCGTGCCCACTATTTCCATGTTGCTGGTGCTCGTAGGCTCTTTTGCGGGAATCAAAGCAGGGCGTGCACAGGCGCAATAGGCTGCGAGTACCTAGATGCCCAGGACTCCGATTCGCTGGCTGAGTCCATGAAGACGCTGGCGACCCGCACCGCACGCACCGCGAAGTCCAGCGCGCAAGAGATACAGGGCGGCGACGCTCCTACGAGCGCTCCCCAGGTGCCTGCCGACGTGGAAACGTTCTCGACCAAGCTGCGGGAAAAGACTCCTGAGTCCGAGCGCAGCATCAGTAATCAGGAAGGCGACGGTGCTGAGTACTTCTCCGTCCCGGTCGCTGAGGGAGAGCGGCTTGCAATTAGTGCGGCCACGGTGCCGGGAGCGTCGTCAGGCGCGACTTTGATGGACCTAGATGTCCGCAACTTCTCGCTCACTATGCATTTGGACGACAGCAGTTGCTTCCTTGCCAATGATTTCGGCAATGGCATCATCGACTCCAATGGCCCCCTTTTCGCATCGATAACAACCAAGCAGTCCGGAGGAGCGGAGGGGGACTGTAAGTCGGGCAATATGGTGTTCTCCGTGGCCCGAAAAGGAGGCCCCTTCGAAGGTCAGGACATTCCTGCAGAAGTGACCATCAAGCGTTTCGCCAACGAAAACCTGACTGATGTGCCGGAGGCGTTCCCGTCCGACAAGGAGAGGTGGTTGGTGACCCAGTGGCTTGTCCAGCAGGTGTGCTCGGGGTTTTGGTCATCAGCCCGGAGTAGGCGGTGTCGCCGTCGACGCTGCGGCGTAGTCCTTCGGTGACTGCGGCAGCGTAGGCCAGTGGTGCGCGGTGGGCGTACTCGGTGCGTGCGAATGGGGCTTCTAGCGCCCATACGGCGTGTGCGTGGCCGTTGGTGGGGTTTTCGACGACTGCGTTGGATCGCCACTGTTCGCGATCCCACATGGCGCGGATGAGTGCGTCGTCGTGGTCGATGTCGACGACAAGCAGGTTGGAAATCGCATCGGGGTTGGCTTCGATGAATCGTTTCCCGAGTGCTTTTTGCCTGCTGGTGCGGTAGATTCCGTCGCGCAGATTATCCGACGCTAGCGGCCATAGTGGCAGCCATAGCTGCTCGAATTTGCCGTCTGGCCGGTCGGTGGGAGCTGTCATGGTGCTCATCCTTGCACAGGGGTGTTTTGTGCTCGGGGATTTCTCCCCAGCGTGTTCAAAGTACGTCGCGAACCAAGTCAGATATTTCCGGGGTTCCAGGGGGGGGATCCCCTGGAGAGCTTTTCTCACTGCACGAGCGAAGCGAGTTCCTCCCCCTGGGCGCCCCGAGAGGCCCCCAACGCGCACTACGCACCCCGACTTCATCGACCACTAAACCGGCCCCTCGGCAAGGCGGTCCCACCACCGCGGCAGTCCCTAAAAAGTCGCAGATGCTCATCTGCAAGAGGTGTGTCGACCCTGGCGGGTCACTTTCGTTACTTGGCAGGGTCGGGACTGGGTGCGTGTGTGGCGCGGGCGGCGTGCAGGATGGGGCTATTGACCGGTTTTTGGGAGGTTTGGGCGTGTGAGTGGTTCGTACATCGAGCGGTTGCGTGAAATTGGCTCAGAAATCGCCTCAGACGCGACGCTGAGCGCCTCACAGCGCGAGTTGGCACTCCAAGGCGTGGAGGATGCTTTGAACGCTCTACGGGGCGCTGATCGCGATCAAGGCTCGGTGCAGTCGCATCCTCGTCGTGTGCTTGGGGCTGAGGCTGTCGCTGACAGCGCGGGAGTTGTTTTTGGTGTGCGCCCGCGCAGGAAGCGCGGTGCGCCGCGGCCAGAGCGCAAGCGCGACGGTTAAGCCGTTGGCTCGCGCGATGTCGCCGGCGAGGTAACACATGGAACGAAGCGCCGGATTCTTTCGATGAAAGCGGAACGTAGGTTGAGCGCTAGATTGCTCGGCAGTGCTTGAGCTTGAATCCTTTTCCTTTCATCCTCCCCAGTTTATTATTTGCATCTCGCTGAGCGGCGCCCCTGTCCTTGCCTTTGCCAAAGATGTATTGCCCAGTTGCTTCATTCCGAAGATTTACGACAGCGCACTTCAGCGTGACGCCTTTTCCTCGTGGGGGCTTTTTCTTCGCTAGGAAGACTTCCGATGCTGGCTTCGGTGCATACGCACTAGCACTCGGCGCAACAGAGAACGCTGCCCCCCGTTAAAGCTAGGCTTACTATCCCGACTACTAATGAACGGAGTGACTTTCGCATGACCAATCCTTCTTCCTTGTCAAATGGTGAGCTGCAAGGCTTTTACGAAGACCTTTACGTTTATTGCTCTGAAAAAGACTCTTACCAGGTTGCCGAGCGTTTCAAGAAGGAACTCAAAGTTTCTTTTCCCGAAATTGACGATCTTCCTGATTTCACAGTTGATGAGTGCGATGAAGACGAGTATCAGCTTGCTGAAGAATTAGACCCTGGTAGTAATCAGGAAAATTTTCGTCCGTACATGATTACTCAGCATTTCTTCCTGGAAGTCTTAAACCTAAGTGACAAGATAATTGACCCTATTAGTGATGCTGTTTTCGAAGCCGTTCAACGAGCTACAGAAGATGTCCCATACTTCAGTTTCATGGGTTTTCTCAAGGAGAATCACTCTGATGATGAGTAGAAGAACGTAGCATCTGGCTTTACTCTGATACGTAGCGGTGGACTGTTCCCACGGAGTACCCAGTTTGTTTTGCTATCGCCCTGATGCTTAGCCCACGAGCACGTAACTCTCGGACGCGGCGACGCTTCTCGTTAGCGCGTGCGAGGTAGTCTTCGCGCGATTCACTAGTCCATCGTTGAGCGGTTCTAACAGACGCGCCCATTTTCTCGGCAAGAGCGCGAGCTGTTTTTCCGTTACGCGGATAGCGAGCATAAACCTCACTCATAGGGCACTTCTCCAGTTCTCTTGAGCAGCTTTACGCCTAACCGCTCCGCTTTTGCGGCCTCGTGCGCTTTGGATGGTGCTGAAGGTTGCTTCGTAGACGGCGGGGCCGTCTGCCCACATGCGGGATTTGGTGGTGATCCATCGGTGGATGGAGCGGGCGATTTGGTCGACTTCGCGTGTAGACAGTGGTTCGCTGAAGAGTTGTTGGTTCATGGCTTGTGCGGTGGTTTGGATTGCGCGGCCGAGTCCGTCGGGGTTGCCGAAGTGGTGGCGGATTTCGCGGTATGCCCCGGTGCGTGCTGATTCGAATAGGGCGCAGTTGCGCCCTAGTCCGACGGGGTTTTTGCGGCGGGTGCGCTTCCACGATGGTGGCGGCATGAAGCCGGTTTCGGTTAGCCAGAAGTTCAGCTCGTCGAGTGTGTAGAGCTTGAACCCTCCGCCCGCGACACCGGAAGCAGATCAGGCTAAGAAGGTCACCCCAGGTTCGTGGTTCGATGACGCCACGGAACTTACTGTCGACAACATCAGCAGCGTCACGGCCGACATTGTTCCTGGTGAGACGCACGTGTACAAGATCAAGTCCGAGTATGGGCAGCAGCTCCGCGGCGCCGTCAAACTCATTGACGCCCCAGAAGCGGACAAGCTTGCACAGATCTCCGGCCTGGATATCAAGACGCTGAATTCGGCACGCCAACTCGCCGGTAGCGAGGAAACCCGTCCTGTAAATGAACACCAGATCGGCGAAGAGACAACATTTGGTAACTCGGCCCGGATTAACTACCGCAATCGGATCGGCGAAGATAGTGAAAAGTCGGGCGATTACGAGGCTGAAAGAGCGTGGCTGGATGGTGACCAGTACATCGTTGTCTTCTTCAACAACAGTTGGGGCGCCGGTAAATCCCACGATGTCGCGGATGTTCAAAATGTCCCGGTGACTTATCAGCTAACCACGGAGTTGGTCGGCGAGAAGATTCCGGGCCCAGCTTTTGAACAGGTCGCGCACAAGTCGCCAAGTAGCGAAACCCCGACTAGTAGCCAGCAGAATCCGAAGACCACCGAAGAAAACGAGGATGACGGCTCCTCGAAGATGATGTGGTTCTCTATGGGGGCGGTGCTTCTGGTCTTGGTCGTCGGCGCGACAATCGCGTTGACCCGTAAGTAACTCTAGAGCGTCCAGTACACGCCGAATCGGTCAGGCTTGACGACGGTTTCCGTGCCCTCGGCAACCTCAGCGCCTGTAAGGCCAAGCGCTTGGCAGGCGCTTTCGACCTCTTCGGCAGAATCGCTGGAGAGACGCATCGCCACACCGTCGCCGAAGGTGAAAGTGTGCATGCCCGGCGAGTCGAGCGTCATGAAATTCTCTGACCCGAAAAGTTGGTTGTATACCTCGGTGGCGGCGGCAGCCTGTGGTTCGTCGCCTGTCCACATGAAGTAGGGAATAACGGCGGGATTCGCTGTCTTTGCGGCAGCGTCCGTGCTTGCAGCCCCGCTGGTTAAGGAATTAATCATCAGTTGCCAGTTGACCCCATTGCCGTCTACCAACCAGCCAAAGAGCGGCGAGAAATCGTAGCTGGTCAGGGGCATGAGCGTAGCACCACCGCTGATGGTTTCATCACCCGCCATCAGATGCTCCCACAGTCTGCGCAGCTGGTTTTCCTGACCAGGGGCAAATCGCACCAAAAAAGACACAGCGGGGGTTAATCGGCGGTTCCCGTCCTCAATGAGCTCGAAGTCCATCCCACCGATGGTGAGCGTGGTGGAGTTGGGCTTGATGTTGGAGTGAAAACCTTCGGCGTAAAACCGCGCAGCGGCGCGAGGGTCGTCGTTAAGCGCGATCACGGCCGAAATAGAAACAGTCATGAAAATGAGCCTAACGACGAGCGCTTAACCGCGCAGAGAACGCAGCGTTTGATCCTAGTCAGTGAAGAATCTTCATACGGTGATATCCCCAGTAACGCTGCGCTGATTAGGGGATTTCAGTTAGTGGCGTGGGCTCTGCTCGCGAACTAGGTCTGCAAATCTGTTGATGTAGTCGCGAACAAAGTCCTCAGTGCTTGACGACGTGAATTCTCCTTGTTCGTCAATGAGTGTTGGCGATTGTCCCAGGAAGACCTCTGGCTGACCGAGCATCGGCATGTCGAAGTACGACAGCGCGAGTCGCAAGTTCTTCTGAGAGCTATAACCTCCCATACGGCCGACGGAGTGGCTGATAATTCCCGCGGGCAGGTTCTTCCATGCCACATCACCGTTGGGCTTAGATCCGATGTCAACGGCATTCTTCAGAGCTGCAGGAATTGTGCGGTTGTTTTCTGGGGTGACAAATAGGATGCCATCGCTGGCTTTAATGGTTTCCCGGAAACTGGTGTATTCCGCGGGAGTCGCAATATCGGACACTGCGGGGTCGTCGTAGTCGAAGTTGTAGAGAGGGAGGTCACGAATCTCGACGATGTCGACTTTGAAGTCATCGGGGAAGTACGTGGCTGCCTTGAGTGCAATCTTTCGTGCATAGGAGGCTCGACGCAAGCTTCCTACCAGGATAGAAATCTGTGCAGTCATGCGAATGTTCCTTTCTTAGGATGTATGGGGAAAGACGCGGGTTTAGAAATCCCAGTCTTCGTCTGCGGTGTCTTCGGCTTTTCCGATGACATATGCGGAGCCGGAACCGGAGAAAAAGTCGTGGTTTTCATCTGATCCCGGGGTGAGGGCGGCGAGAATCTCGGGTTTGAAAGCGGTCTCATCATGGTTAAACCGCTGCGGATATCCCAAGTTCATAAGCGCTTTGTTGGCGTTGTATCGAATGAAGTTGGCAACGTCGTCGTAAAGCCCGAGTGGCTCGTATAGAGCTTCGGAGTACCTCAGTTCGAGCTGGTATAGCTCGTCGAGAAGCTCGAAGACGAAAGCCTTCATCTGCGTTTGCGTGGTGGCGTCGTAGGTTTCTACGCCGCGCTGGAATTTGTAGCCGGAGTAATAGCCGTGCACAGCTTTGTCACGCAGGATCAGGCGCACCATGTCGGCGGTGTTGGTCAGGATGCCTCGTGATGCGAAGTGCAGCGGGAGGTAGAAACCGGCGTAAAGCGAGAAAGACGAAAGAAGCGTTGCTGCCGCCTTTCGCTTGAGTGGAACGGCACCGTAATAGTGTTTGAGCACAGCTTTTGAACGTGCCTGCAGGATGTCATTGCCGACTGCCCATTGGTAGGCAGCGTCGATGTCAGGGGTATTGGACAGCGTTGAAAAAACTGAAGAATAGGACTTTGCATGCACTGCTTGCATGAAAGCGATGTTGGTATAGACCGCCTCTTCATGTTCAGTGCGGGCATCTTGAATTTGGGAAATCTCTCCGACAGACGCCTGCACTGTGTCGAGCATGGTCAGTCCTGTGAAGACCTTCATAGTCAGCTCGCGTTCTAGATCGGTGAGACGCCGCCAGTCTGCAAGGTCATTGGACAGCGGGACTTTCTCAGGCAGCCAAAAATTTGCTGTTAGGCGATTCCACACTTCGAGATCTTTGTCATCTTGCACTCGGTTCCAGTTGATTGGCCGAAGGCGTGCAGATGGGTCTTTCCGAAAAGACGGTGGCGTAGTTGAATAGCTGTAGATGTTCAAGAAGTAGCACTCCTCCAGAATTTTTCCAGGCCCTCTCGGACGTTCTCCACATCGTGGTCTGTCCCCAGTAGCTCGTAGTGATACAGCTCCGGGACCTGGCATTTTGCAGAAATGATGGCTCCGGCTATGCAATAGTCGGTGCCGAAATTCGTGTTTCCCGAGGTGATGACACCGCGGATGAAACTCCTATTGGTTTCGTCGTTGAGAAAAGCGATGACTTGCTTGGGTACTGCGCGGCGACGACATCCGCCGCCATAAGTCGGTGTAATCAGGACAAATGGTCTGCAGACGCGAATCATTCCGTCTTTTCGCGGATGTAACGGGATGCGTGCTGCGGGTTGAGCAAGCTTTTGGACGAACCGGTGAGTGTTTTCAGAGGCACTGGAGAAGTACACGATTCTGGGTGACTCCTCCAGTGGGAGTTCCGTGAAAGTCAGCGGCGTCTTCGAGGATGAAGACACTCAATTACCTCCTGTGTTCAATGGGTTGAACAATAACGTACAGGAGTGAACGTGGTGTCAACAAGGTGCTGCTTACGTAAGACTGAACGTGCTTAGTAATGCAATTGAGAAGTAAAGCCGCGGCTCTGTATTAACGGCAGAAAAATCCAGCAGTTGATTTTCAAGGCGAGAAAGATAGCGGGGCTGGCAGCGGGGGTGTCTCCCCAACGAGGGGAGGTAGATTCCAGAGGCCTCTCAGCGGAGCCAAACAGGGCAAACAAAAAGGCCGCGCTTTGGAATGAACCAGTCAACGAGATGACTGGGTTTCCAAAGTGCGGCCTTTTCTACAGCGCTTAGCATCAATGCGTTATGGAATAACTACAGATGCATAGCGAAATCCACTACTTCAGTGGGCGAACACTTCCGGTGAAGTGCGGACGCTTCTTCTTGCGGTCCCATGCGACGATTTTGACTGCGCGGCCAATGTTGGAGCTGCCATCAGTCAGATCGTGTGCGGCACCCGCGCCGTCACCGGTGTGGGTGAGGGCGACATTGATCGTGGTCGGCAGAACGACTGGTGCCCCGAAGGAAATCTGGAACTCGTATGGCTGACCCGGCAGAACCTGCGCCTCAGCCAGCGCGCGGGAGGCGGTGTACATGCCGTGTGCAATTGCTGCCGGCATACCCAGGGCCTTGGCGGAGACAGAGGTGATGTGAATCGGGTTCCAGTCACCGGAAACCTTGGCCCACTGGCGGCCAGTGTTGCCAGCTAGCTTCCACTGAGCGGTGGGGAAGGGAACCTTGAACTGCTCGCGTTTGATGGTCTCGGCGCCGGACTTGATGGCCTCACGCTGTGCCTGGACCTCTTCGAAGCCCTCGGCATCCTTCAGGCGAACGCCCTTGGCCAGATACACCGACTGCTCCTCGACCAAGGTGGCGCCGGATGTGGACGATGTAACAGTTGACTCCAGAACAACCTCAGTGCCCGAGCGGTGAGCGCGGAATGCGGCAACCTTCACCGCGATATCAACTTTGCCACCGAGTGTGACAGGCGAGATTTCGCGGTAGGTGTTCTCGGTGTGGACCAGGCCCATCATCGGCAGCGGGAAATCATCCGCAGCCATTAGCTCCATCTGGATGGGCATGATTAGGGCGTGGATGTGGCCGAAGAAAGCCTGTTCAGACTTCGGGGCGCCAACGACGTCGCGGAAGTCCTGGTCACGGTCGGCATCGACAGTGACGCCCTTGACCACTAGTTCATCGACCTTGATTTCGGTGGAGTTCGGGCGTTTCTTCGCCGAACCAGCAGCTGCCTTGGCGTAGAGCGGAACCAGATTGGGAATGGCATCCAGGGTCTTAGCCATAAGTTTTCCTCTTTCCTCCTTATCGGGAGCCTATGCGGAAGCCGCGACTTCGCTTAGGCGCCGACGATGTTCTGACCGCAGACGCGCAGGACGTGACCATTGACGCCGAGAGCGCGGTCGGAGACCAGGAAGGCGATTGCCTGGGCGACATCGCCCGGCTGGCCACCCTGCTGCAGCGAGTTCACGCGTCGAGCAACCTGGCGGTTGACGAACGGAATAGCAGCGGTCATGTCGGTCTCGATGAAGCCCGGAGCAACAGCGTTGATGTTGCCGCCGCGCTTAGCGAACTCCTCAGCGTAAGCCTCGACCATTGCGATAACGCCGGCCTTAGAGGTGGCGTAGTTGGTCTGACCGCGGTTACCTGCGATACCGGAGGTGGAAGCCATGGTGGCAATACGCGGAGCCTTCTCGAAGGCCTTGTGGTTCAGCAGCTGCTCGTTCATTTTCAGCTGAGACTCGATGTTGACGGCGATGACCGAGCCCCACTTGGCGTCGTCCATGTTGGCGAACATCTTGTCGCGGGTGATGCCTGCATTGTGGATGACGATGTCCAGGCGGCCGTAGCGAGCTACAGCGGCATCTGCAATGGCGTTGCCGGCGTCGTCGGCAGTGATGTCCTGCTGCAGAGCCAGGCCACCGAGCTCGTTGGCAACCTTGGACAGAGCCTCGCCAGCCTGCGGAACGTCGATGACGATGACCTCTGCGCCGTCAGCCTTGAGCTGGCGAGCGATAGCGGCACCGATACCACGGGCGGAACCGGTGACAGCGGCAACCTTGCCAGCCAGCGGCTTATCCCAGTCGGCCGGGATCTCACCAGCGTCGGAGGTGACGCGGAGGAACTGGCCGTCGATGAAGGCCGAGCGGCCGGAGAGGAAGAAGTGCAGGGAGGAAATCACGGACGGTGCGGTGACCGAGACACCCGGAGCAACGAGGATACCGTTGGCGGTGGAGCCGCCACGAACCTCGTGGCCGAGGGAGCGAATCAGGCCCTCGATACCACCGGCGACAGCGTTCTCAGCGATCTCGGCCGGGGTTGCGTTGTGGTGAGCATCCTTGGCGCGGGAGACGGTGACGATGCGGCCACCCTTGTCCAGCTTGCGCATGTGCTTTGCAGCAGCGAGCACTGGGCCCTGCAGCTCTGCCGGACGCTTGGCCTCAGTGGCGACGAGGACAATGGCACCAATCTTGTCGTCAGCGGCGGTGCCACGACGGACCTGCAGGCCCCACTCAGCCAGCTGGGCTGCAACTGCGTCTGCATCTGCACCCTCGCCGGTGACGAGCACCTTGTCGTTGTTCAGCAGCGGACCGCCCGGCTTGTGGCGGCGCAGGAACGGTGGCTGTGGCAGGCCAGCTGCTTTAGCCAGTCCAGTGAGCGGACCACCGTTGACGAGTTCCTGGTACTTATCGGTCATGGAAAATTCTCCTTGAAAGTAAAAGTGTCTTTATCGGTGGTGCGCTTTTAGACGCGAGCCTCGAGAACTGCGACAACACCCTGGCCGCCCGCGGCACAGACAGAAATCAGGCCGCGAGTGGTCTTGCCGGTCTCGTCTGCCTTCTGGCGCAGCATCTTGGCGAGGGCTGCCACAATGCGGCCGCCGGTAGCGGCGAATGGGTGGCCGGCTGCCAGGGAAGAGCCCTTGACGTTGAGCTTCTCGCGCGGAATCGAGCCCAGCGGGCCTTCCAGTCCGAGCTTGGTACGGCAGAACTCCTCGTCCTCCCATGCCTTCATAGTGGACAGGACGGTGCCGGCGAAAGCCTCGTGGATCTCGAAGAAGTCGAAGTCGTCGAAGGTCCAGCCGTTGCGGGCCAGCAGGCGCGGGGTGGCGTAAGCCGGAGCCATCAGCAGACCCTCGTCGCCGTGGACAAAGTCAACTGCGGCTGCCTCGGAATCGACGACGTCGGCAAGCACCGGCAGACCGCGCTCAGCGGCCCACTCCGGGGTGGAGACGAGGACGGCAGAGGCGCCGTCGGTAAGCGGAGTGGAGTTACCGGCGGTCATGGTCGGCTCTGCTTCCAGGCCGCGGCCGAAGACCGGCTTGAGCTTGGCCAGCTTCTCCGGGGTGGAGTCCGGGCGCATGTTGGTGTCACGGGAAACGCCCTTGTACGGGGTGACGAGGTCAGTGAAGAAGCCCTCGTCGTAAGCGTTTGCCATGTTTTGGTGGGAAGCGGCGGCGAGCTCGTCCTGCTCAGCACGGGTAACGCCCCACTTGGCGGTGGTGATGGCCTGGTGCTCACCCATGGACAGGCCAGTGCGCGGCTCGCCGGTCGACGGGGTGTCCGGAGCCAGGTCGGACGGACGAGCCTTCAGGAAGACCTTTGCCATGTCCAGAGTGGACTTCTGGCGGCTGGCCTCCAGCAGGATCTTGCGCAGACGGTCGTTGACAGCAATCGGAGCGTCGGAGGTGGTGTCCACGCCGCCGGCGATGGCGGAGTCAATCTGGCCCAGCTTGATCATGTTGGAGACAGAGTTGAGGGCTTCCATGCCGGTGGCACATGCCATCTGAATGTCGAAAGCCGGGGTGTCCGGCGCCAGTGCGGAGCCGAGGACACACTCACGGGTGAGGTTAAAGTCACGGGAGTGCTTCAGCACAGCGCCGGCGGAGACTGCGCCGAGGCGCTCGCCGCCGATACCGAAGCGGGCGACGAGACCGTCGATTGCGGCGGTCAGCATGTCCTGGTTCGACTCGTTAGCGTATTCCTTATTAGAACGAGCGAACGGAATGCGGTTACCACCGACGACGACTGCGCGGCGCAGAGAGTTATTGTTGGCCTGAGCTGCCATGTGATTGTTCCCTTCAAAATCCTTGAAGTGTGACGTGAATTACTAAATTTAGACAATACTGGTATCGGTGTTTTCTGTCACGTTTTTAGAAATATTTTTGTCCAGTCATCTACCGAGCGGGGGAGGTGAGGGGTAAACACCGTCGTCCACCTGTGAAAAATTCGATGGGCAGCACTCCGGAATCTCAAAAGTTTTCCCGCTTGACGACGGTAATTGCGTCAATCCCCACTAGTTGGGGTGGCGGCCGGAGGTATCAATAGAGTGCAAAGGCGTATAGGGGTTTAGACTTTATCGCCATGCGACCTGAACTTTCCTCGTATAACCATCTTTCCGCGGGCAAGGTCCGGGAAATCTACGAGATTGACCCTGAGACTCTGCTGCTTGTGGTCAGTGACCGTATTTCTGCCTTCGACCACATTCTGGAGACCCCGATTCCTGACAAGGGTCGGGTGCTCACCGCGATGAGCGTGTTCTTCTTCGACGAGATCGACTTCCCGAACCATATGGCCGGTCCGGCCGACGATGAGCGCATTCCGGAGGAGTGCCTCGGCCGAGCGTTGGTGTGCAAGAAGCTGGACATGCTGCCATTCGAGTGTGTCGCACGTGGCTACCTGACCGGCTCGGGTCTCGTCGAGTACAAGGAAAACGGCACTGTCTGTGGCATTGAGCTGCCTGAAGGGCTCGTCGAGGGCTCCAAGTTGCCAGAACCGATTTTCACCCCGGCCACCAAGGCCGAACTGGGCGAGCACGACGAGAATGTCTCCTTCGACGCCGTTGTGGAGTCCCTGGGGCAGAAGCGTGCCGAAGAACTGCGCGATGCCACCCTGCGTATCTACACCCAGGCTGCTGAACTGGCTGCTAAGCGCGGCATCATCCTGGCCGACACCAAGTTCGAGTTCGGTCTCGACTCCGACGGCAACCTGGTGCTGGCCGACGAGGTCCTCACCCCGGACTCCTCCCGCTACTGGCCAGCCGACTCCTACCAGGAGGGTTCGGTTAACCCGAGCTTCGACAAGCAGTACGTCCGAAACTGGCTGACCTGCTCCAAGTCCGGCTGGAAGAAGGACGAGGGCACTCCGCCGCCGGCGCTGCCGGGTAGTGTTGTGGAAGCAACTCGCGAGCGGTACGTCGAGGCCTACGAACGACTGTCGGGCCGCCGCTTCTCGGACTGGATTGGAGAACCTGCGTGAGCGAAGTGACCTTGGACTCGGCATCCGTCGGCAAGCCTGCAAAAAAGGATTTGCCCGCACCCCGTGCACAACGGAAGCCGGTGACTCGGTCCTTCCACGGAAGGGACTTCACCGATAACTTCGAGTGGCTCCGCGATAAGGAAAACCCCGAGGTTATCGAATACCTAGAGGCTGAAAATGCCTATACGGAGGCTTTTACCTCCGATCTTGATGGCGTCGCGGACGCGATTTTTAAGGAAATCAAGTCGCGTGTGCAGGAGACCGACATGTCGGTCCCAACTCGCCTTAATGGCTGGTGGTACTACTCACGCACGCAGGAGGGCAAGTCTTACGGGATGAGCTGTCGCGTGCGCGCGGAGGCCGGTGACGGTCTTGCCGCGTGGACGCCACCGACCATCGCGGACGACTCCCCGGCACCAGGAGAACAGGTCATCCTGGATGCCAACGAGCTGGCCGAAGGCCACGACTTCTTCGCTCTCGGCGCAGCGAGCGTCTCCGCGGACGGCAATCTGCTGGCCTACTCCACCGACGTCACAGGCGACGAGCGCTACACGCTGCGCGTAAAGGATTTGCGCACGGGCGAACTACTTGACGACGAAATTGCGGGCATCGCCGCAGGTGCTACCTGGGTTGGCTCGGAATGGATCTTCTATCAGAAGGTCGACGAAGCCTGGCGGCCGGATTCCGTGTGGCGTCACCGCGTGGGCACCTCTACCGAGGATGACGTCTGTGTCTTCCATGAGCCCGATGAGGCCTACTGGGTCGGAGTCGGTACGGTACGCAGCGAAAAGTACCTGATTATTGAGAGCTCCTCGAAGATTACCTCCGAGGTTTGGTACCTGGACGCCAGTGACCCGACCAGTGAGTTCGCCTGCGTGCGCCCGCGCGAGTCCGGTGTTGAATACGACATCGACCACGCCGTCATTAGTGGCCAGGATATGTGGCTGATTACACACAATATGACTGGCTCGAACTTCGCACTGGCCATGGTGCCGGTGGGGTCTTTCGACAGTATTTCGGATCTCACTGAGCTGGTCCCGCACCGCGATGACGTCCGTGTCGAGGGCGTTGACTGCTTCGCTGGGCACATCGCGTTTGGGTACCGTCGCGGCGGTATTGGGCGTGTGGCGCTGGCGGTATTGGCGCAGGACGAGGATGGTGCTGGCTCCGCTGGTGATTCCTCTGATACAAGCCATGCTGCTGGTCCAGTGCCAGCGTCCGCTGTGAACTTCGTCGAGCTCGACTTCGACGAAGAGCTCTACTCTGCAGGCACTACCGGCAACGCTGAATGGGACACCCCGGTGTTGCGCTACGCTTACGGCTCCTTCACCACGCCGTCGCAGCTCTGGCAGATTGATATTGCCTCGGGCAAGCGGGTGCTACTCAAGGAACAGAAGATTCGCGGGGAGTTTAATCGCGGTGATTACGTCGCCAAGCGTGAATGGGTGACTGCAAGCGATGGCGCCCAGATTCCGGTATCGATTATCCACCGCGCGGACCTGGACCTGAGCAAGCCGAATCCGACGCTGCTCTACGGCTACGGTTCCTATGAAGCCTCGATGGATCCGGGCTTTTCCATCGCGCGACTGTCGCTGCTGGATCGTGGGATGATCTTTGTCATTGCACACGTCCGCGGTGGTGGCGAGATGGGCCGTGGCTGGTGGGAGAACGGTCGCGCAACCACGAAGAAGAACACATTCACTGACTTCGTCGCCGTCGCTGACTACCTGCTGGATTCTGGGTGGACCACACGCGAGCAGCTGGTAGCACTCGGCGGTTCGGCGGGCGGCATGCTGATGGGCGTGGTCGCGAACATTGCTGGCGATAGGTTCGCGGGCATTCAGGCCGTGGTCCCGTTTGTCGACTGCCTGACATCCATGCTGATGCCAGAGCTGCCGCTGACCGTGGTGGAGTGGGATGAGTGGGGCGATCCCTACCACGACCCGGAGGTCTACGACTACATGGCCTCCTACGCGCCGTACGAGAACATCTCGGCCGATGCGAAGTACCCGAAGATTCTCGCGATTACTAGTTTGAACGACACCCGCGTGCTCTACGTGGAGCCGGCAAAGTGGATCGCCAAGCTGCGCGAGGTTGTCGGAGGTCAGCCGGGGCAGTTCCTGCTCAAGACCGAGATGTCCGCTGGTCATGGTGGTGTCTCCGGTCGTTACGAACGTTGGCGTCAGACTGCCTTCGAGTACGCCTGGATTGTCCACACTGCTGGTGCGGTGGAGTAACGGCATGGATATGCGCACGCTGCTGGCAGCGCAGGGTTTTGACACCGATTCGCTTTCCGACGAACAGTTGGCCGTCTACCACACCCTTTTTCGGCGGCGGGATGTACGCCGCGAATTCGCCGGAGAAGTGGTGGACAGGGAGCGATTGATGCGCGTGTTGGCGGCGGCCCACGCCGCCCCATCGGTGGGGCTGTCCCAACCGTGGGACTTTCATATCATTCAGAGCCCGGACCGCCTGCAGCAGTTTGCCGACCACGTAGCCGGACGCCGCGCTGAATTCGCGGCCAAGCTCGAAGGCGAGCGGCGTGAGACCTTCAATCCGATTCAGATTGAAGGAATTGTGGACTCGGGAACGGGCATCGTCGTCACCTATGACCCGACCCGTGGCGGCAAGAACATTCTCGGCCGCGACACCGTCGATGACACCGGCCTCATGTCAGTCGCGCTGGCTATTCAGAATCTGTGGCTGGCCGCTACAGCAGAGGGGCTCGGCGTCGGCTGGGTCAGTTTCTACCATGAGGATTTTCTGGCTGACTTTGTCGGTGTCGAGGCGCCCGTGCGCCCGGTGGCTTGGCTGTGCATTGGTCCGGTAACGCACCTGGCAGCGGAGCGTGACTTGGAGAAGTTCGGTTGGCGCAAGGGACTGGCGCTCGATGAGGTTGTGCATTGGGGATAATCCGCGCTGCAGACGCGAATTGATGCCCTGCGATGGCGCTTTTTTGAACTCTTACTTGAAAGGCTTCTGAGTATTCTCCAAGCCTTGTCCTCTCCGTTACCAAAAATTTACATACGCCTGTTTTTGTTGAATCCATGGCAGGCAGTGGGGTGCAAGAACAGATTCGGACGACCGACCAGGTCATTCGTCCAGCGGGCAAAGAGCTCGTAACTGTTGACGGTGGTGTGGTCGGTTCGCCGCTTTTGGTGTCGGTGTCGGGTTTGCGCGATGGCACATTGCTCGACGTCGCTCGTTTCGTGGCAGCGATGGAACAGCGCGGTATTACACCGTCTCTGCTGGTAGCGCCGCATGCGGGTAAAAACTGGTCGTTGCGGGAAGCTCCGGCGGTGCTGGATTGGCTCCGCCGTCGTAGCGATGACGGCATCGAGATTGTTCTCGCGGGGTTCGATCAGTCAGTTCGAGGCCGGGGCGCGGAATTTGCGTCGTTAAGCGAACATGAAGCGCGTTTGCGCCTGACCGCCGCAACGCGCCAGATGCGTGCGATGGGTTTTGAGACGGACGTCTTTGCACCGCCGAAGTGGACCATGTCGCCAGAGACCATGAACGTGCTGCCGGAGCTGGGCTTCCGTGTGGCAGCGGACCGAAATGGTGTCCGCGACCTGACCACTGGTGCTGTTGATCCGACTCGCGTGCTGGCTATCGGCGAGGGCTTCGGCGGCGCCGGTTGGTGGCGCCGTGCGGTGCGCTCCTCGGTGCAGCGCTCGCTGGAGAAGGGCCGCGCGGTGCGCGTCTCCGTCAACGCTTCGAAACTGCGGGAGCACAAGCTGCGCCAGGATGTTGTCGGCATCATTGACCAGGCGGTCGATGGGGGTGCGCAGCCGGTCAACCACTCTTCGGTGCCGCTGGGCCGCGAGCTCTTTGAAGGCATGGAGCAGGTGGGCTAGTCGCTACCTCTGACGGCTATCGAGGGACTGCCCTAGTGTGGGGTTTATGAGCAATCTCTTCGACATCCCAGTGACCACCATCGACGGTAACGAAGCAACGATGCGCGACTGGGCCGGCCACGTTCTGCTTATCGTCAACACCGCCTCGGAGTGCGGTTTCACAGATCAGTACGACGATCTGCAAGGACTTTTCGACGAACTCGCACCCCGCGGCTTCTTCGTCCTCGGCTTCCCCTGCAACCAGTTCGGTGGGCAAGAGCCCGGCAGTGCCGAGGAAATCAAGCAGTTCTGCCAGCGCGAATTCGGCGTTACCTTCCCGCTCTTCCAAAAGACGGAGGTCAACGGCGATGGCGCGCACCCACTGTACAAGCTGTTGAAGGAAACCCCGGACGCCGACGGCGAGGCTGGGGATGTGAAGTGGAACTTCGAAAAGTTCGTCGTTTCCCCAGAGGGCGAGGTCATCGGCCGTTTCCGCTCTAAGGTCTCGCCTGACGACGACACTCTGCGCGACCTCATCGAGGAAAACTTGCCTATTTAAACTTGGCTATTTGGTGGCGTCCAGCGGTGCTTGCTCGAAGTAGCCCGTGGCACCGTAGCCCACGATGCCACCTCGGTTGCGCAGGGTCATGCTAGCTAGACCGACCTTGCCAAGCTCATCGCCACCGATGGTGACCCAGTCACCCTGAACCGCGACAACCATGTTGGCGTGCACCCCAAGGCCTGCGGGGTAGCGGTAGAAAATGATGTCACCCACCTGAGGAGAGAAGTCCTTGTCGGTGACGAAAGCATCATGTGTCTTGTAGGCATCCATGAGCTGTTCGACATCCGTAACCAGCCATGGGTTCTCGGTTGTGGCAGCCGAATCCTCGGGCGTATCAAAGACCGGAACACCCGCGGAAGCGAGCAGGAATGACAAGAATGGCGCAGTCCAGGAACCGGAGCAGTCGACCGTGTTGCCGAATGCGTCAAGGTTTGGATTCAGTTTCGAAGTCTCGTTCGCAGCCGCAGGTGCAGAACCCGGCCTGGTGGCAGCAGCGGCGGCGACGGCATCTGCATCAGCAGTTGGGTCTGCGTCTGAATTCGGGTGCTCGCCGACCTTGGGGATAACGCTGCGGATGTCGTCATCAGTAGCACCACACGCCAGGCCGAAGTAAACCTCAGGGGAGGGCTGCTCCTCGTACTGATAGCGCGCAACATCCTTCAGAGCCTGCTGATAGTAAGGGCGGTCTGCCTCGGTGCGGGGGAACGTGCCACCACGCCACGCCAGAACATTGATAGGACCGAAGAGCGTGAACCACCCGGCGAAGAGGAATACCGCCGTCAGTACCAGGATGGACACAGGCGGGATAGCGGCGCGAACACGTTGCAGCATGCTCGGTGAGGATGCGTTCTCCTGGCCGTCGTCAAGCGATGGTGAGGAAGACTCAGACCGTGCTGCATGAGGCTGCTGTGCGGGTACAGGCGCGGGTGAATCGGTGGTCATATCTTCCCAGGATAGTAGGCGGCGCTGCGGTCGTCCTTGGCGAGTGCGTCTGAGCCGTACGTAATGGCCTAGTCTGCGGCTCCTGCTGCAGAAGAGGGCGTGCAGTTAAACTGTGGTTCATGACTTCACCCGACATGCGTAACGAGGCCGAGCACGACCCTCGTGAGGATTTGCCGAGCTTCCTGCGTGAGCCGGACAAAATAGACAAGCTTCTCTATGCAGCGCTGATGCTGGTTGCCGTGTATGGCTTTGCAATCATCCCGTTCCGTGCGGTTTTGCTGCTCAAGTACACGTTCTTGCACACATGGCTGACAGGATCGAATCTGTCGGTGCTGATTCTCGCGTCGGAAAACGAGGACCGGCCGCTCTTCCTCTTCGCTGTTGTAGTGATTGCGGCGCTTTCGACAATCAAGTTCATGCCGTTCTTCTACTGGATGGGCAAGAAGTGGGGCACGGAATTCATCACGATGAGTTTCGGCGGACACCCACCGCGATGGTTTAAGAAGATGGAGAACTTCATCTATGAACGCATCGGGCTGAGTGTGCTGGCATCGTTTGTGCCATTCTCGCCGATTCCGGCCACGATTGTCGTGGCCATCGGTGGTATTGCGAAGGTGCGCGGCTGGGTAGTAGGCGTGTACCTCTTCCTCTGTGCCGCAATGCTCAAGTGCTTCTACCTGTACTTGGGCCTGAAGTTTGGCCCAAGCATCCAGGGCTCCCTGCAGACGATTGACCGGTACGTCACCTACATCACCTTCGCGCTGATTGGCTGGATGTTCCTATCCATCTGGTGGAAAAACAGGAAGCCGGGTAGCCAGGCGGCTTAATCCTGTTCGCGCTCAATCAGCGGCAGCGGGCTGTACTTGTCACGCAATGCCTTCAGTGACAGATCGTGAGCGTGCAGGCGCTTGTCCTCATCCGTCGTCGGCTGGAAGTGCGGTACCGGCTGCGGGTTGAAATCGTCATCAATTGCGACATACGTCATGGTCGAATGCAGTGCCTTGCGCAGGCCGCCGACACCCTTGCGGGGCTCACAGCAGTAGACCTGCACCGACAGGTGCATCGAGGTCGTGCCTGTACGCAGGATGCGTGCGCGCACCTCAACCAGGTCGCCAATGTGGATTGGGCTGTAGAAGCGAATACCACCTGCGTAGACAGAAATGGTCTGGCGCCCTGCCCAGTTGGTGGTAACTGCCGTCGCAGCCTCGTCGATCCACTCCATGGCGGTGCCGCCGTGGACGTTTCCGCCCCAGTTGACATCGGTCGGCTTTGCCAGGAAACGTGTGGTCAGTTCGGGTGCGGAAGAGTCCGCGGAGTAGGTCTGCGCGCGCATGCTGGCTTCGATGTCGCGGCGGAGCTCAAAACGGGAAAGAGCGGCTTTCTCAACGCGCTCTTCTTCCTCTGTTTGCGGCACCCACTTCGGCACCGGAGTCGACTTACCGTTTTCATCCATGGCTACGAAGATCACCAGGCAGTCAGCTGCGCGGGTGAACTTGCCCTCGCGCGGATCAGCCGAGAGCACCTCATTGACGATGTGCATGGAACTGCGGCCGGTATGCGCAATCTTGGAGCGCACCTCAACAATGTGGCCGCTGGGAATCGGGCGAGTGAAGTGAATGTGACCGAAGTACGCAGTCACGCAGTAGCGTCCCGACCAGCCGGTCGCGCAGGCGTAAGCGGCCTTGTCAATCCACTGCAACACACGGCCGCCGTGGACGGAATTGGTTCCGGCCATAATGACATCGGTCGGCGACGCCATAAAACGGAGTACAAGAGATGGTGACGCTGGAGCATGCACCTGTTCAGCTTTTTCAGTTGACTGCGTATCCATATATGAAAGCATAACTCTAGGATGAGGTTATGGTATCCAAAATCTCGCCTTTCGACGTTCGCAGCGCTCTTTCCACCGCCGCACCCTGGGCGGCGCAACGGCTTCTCGGCCGCGAGTTGCTGTCTGACCAAGAGGCTGTCCCCTTCATCGGGGCGGATGGGGCGCAGGGGTCGTCGTTAAGGCGTGCGAGCCTTGCCAAAGCGGTGCGTCTGTCCGTGCGGATGCTCGCCCAAGAGGCGCCGGGGCATAGCGTCGAGGTGCGTGTGCCGCCCTTCGTCGCGGTCCAGTGTATTGAGGGGCCCAGGCACACACGCGGTACGCCGCCCAATGTCGTGGAGATGTCGCCGGAGATTTGGCTGGGACTCGCGTGCGGAATGATCACGTTAGAGCAGGTGCAGGCGCACATCGATATGTCGGGCACGCGCGCGGCGGAAATTGGGAATCATCTGCCGGTGGCGCGCATTTCTTAAAGCCCGTGGGGGGGGGGATGCTGAATTGGTGCCTAGGCGGGTGGGGCTATTAGTGTGAATGTCGTGGCCGATACCAACATTTCAGGTGCACCAAAGTCCAAACTTTTGCCAATTTCGCCTTACGACGATCTGGGGGAGACATCCCCGCGCGAAGAATGTGGCGTTTTTGGCGTTTGGGCACCTGGCGAAGACGTGTCCAAACTCACCTACTATGGCCTGTTTGCCCTGCAGCATCGCGGCCAGGAAGCCGCCGGTATCGCAGTCGGCGACGGCGACCAAATTCTCGTATTCAAGGATCTCGGGCTTGTTTCCCAGGTTTTTGATGAGCAGACGCTCGACGCCCTGAAGGGGCACGTAGCGGTGGGGCACACGCGCTACACCACCGCTGGCGCTCCTGCGTGGGAGAATGCACAGCCGATGTTCCAGATGGCCTCTGACGGCACGGACATCGCGCTGGGGCACAACGGCAACCTGACCAACCACCTCACGCTGTTCCATGAGGCGGTCGACAAGGGCCTGCTGCGTGAAGAGGGCGAGCTGCCCAGTGACTCCGCAATCATGACCACTTTGCTTGCCGACGAAACCGGCAAGATTGACCACCCCGAAGATTACGGCTGCAGCACCAATGTAGAAGCGGCCGCGATGGCACTGCTGCCGCGTTTGAAGGGTGCTTTCTGTCTTACTTTCACCGATGGCGAGACGCTGTACGCCGCGCGTGACCCATACGGTGTGCGCCCGCTGTGCCTGGGGCGCCTGTCCGGTGGCTGGGTAGTCGCATCCGAGACTTGCGCGCTGGATATCGTCGGTGCATCGTTCGTCCGCGAGATCGAGCCAGGCGAGATGGTGACCATTGATGCTTCTGGTGTGCGTTCGCAGCGTTTTGCCGAGACCGCCCACGCTGGATGCATTTTTGAGTACGTCTACCTGGCGCGCCCGGACTCCAACATCCGTGGTCGCTCCGTCAACGCGGTGCGTCTTGAGCTGGGCCGCCAGTTGGCACGTGAGTTCCCGGCTGACGGTGACCTGGTGATGCCGGTGCCGGAATCCGGTACCCCGGCCGCTGTTGGCTACGCCCAGGAATCGGGCATCCCGTTTGGACAGGGGCTGACCAAAAACGGCTACGTGGGGCGTACCTTCATTCAGCCTTCGCAGACGATTCGTCAGCTGGGCATCCGACTGAAGCTGAACCCGCTGAAGGAAGTTATCGCCGGTAAGCGCTTGGTCGTGGTCGATGATTCCATTGTCCGCGGCAACACCCAGCGTGCCCTGATTCGCATGCTGCGTGAGGCCGGTGCAAAGGAAGTGCACGTGCGCATCGCCGCACCGCCGGTGAAATGGCCGTGCTTCTACGGCATTGACTTCGCCTCTCCGGGCGAGCTGCTGGCCAACGGTGTCGATGAGAATGACATTGTCTCCGGTATCGCAACCGCGATTGGTGCCGACAGCCTGGGATTTGTCTCCATCGATGGCATGGTCGCCGCTTCCGAACAGGCAAAGAGCGAAGTGTGCTGTGCCTGCTTCGATGGCAAGTACCCGCTGGGTCTGCCGGAGGGCAATCCGAATGCGGCAGCGGTTGAGAGGATGCAGGCAGCCCAGGCTGCCAAAGCCGCAACGAGCAATTAGCCTCGAAACCTCCTTAGAATGAACTACGAGAACTGAACCGAGAACGAAGCGCAAGCGGTGCTGTAGATTGCAGCCGTTGCTTTGTTCCCGGTCCGCCAATACTCCCGGATACGGCAGTAACGCCGCCCGGGGGAGAAAGTTTAAAGCGAGAGCCTCTAATGACCGAGAACGTTTCTGGTGCTTCCTACGCTGCAGCCGGTGTCGACATCGAAGCCGGCGACCGCGCCGTTGAACTATTCGCCCCGATTGCCAAGAAGGCCACTCGCCCAGAGGTCCGTGGCGGGCTCGGTGGTTTTGCCGGCCTGTTTGCACTGGGCAACTACGAAAAGCCGCTGCTGGCCGCATCCTCCGATGGTGTGGGAACCAAGTTGGCCGTGGCGCAGGCCGTCGGCAAGCACGACACCATTGGCCTGGACCTGGTCGCCATGGTCGTCGATGACCTGGTTGTGTGCGGCGCCGAGCCGCTGTTCCTGCAGGACTACATTGCAATTGGCAAGGTCGTGCCGGAGCACGTCGCCGAGATCGTTTCCGGCATCGCCGAGGGTTGCGTCCAGGCGGGTTGCGCCCTCCTTGGTGGCGAGACTGCAGAGCACCCGGGTGTGATGGAACCGGGTGAGTACGATGTCTCCGCTACCGGCGTCGGTGTCGTGGAAGAGGACAAGCTTCTCGGCCCGGACCGCGTGCGTGAGGGCGATGTCATTATCGCCATGGAGTCCTCTGGACTTCACTCCAATGGCTACTCGCTGGCTCGCTACGTTCTCCTGGAGAAGGCCGGTCTGGAGCTCGACGGTTACGTCGAGGACTTCGGCCGCACCCTCGGGGAGGAGCTGCTGGAGCCAACCAAGATTTATGCGAAGGACTGCCTGGCTCTCATGAACGAGGCCGAGGTCCGCACTTTCTGCCACGTCACCGGTGGTGGATTGGCTGGCAACATGGTTCGCATCATGCCGGAAGGCCTGACCGCTGACATGAGCCGCGCAACATGGACCCCGGGGCCGATCTTCAAGACCATTGCTGAGCTCGGCAACGTCTCCCGCGAGGAGATGGAGAAGACCTTCAACATGGGTGTTGGCATGGTTGCGATTGTTTCCGCAGAGGACCGCGATCGTGCACTGGCTCTGCTGACTGCCCGCCACATCAACGCTTGGGAGCTGGGTACTGTCCGCAAGAGCGAGGCTGGCGAGGACGGGGCTGTTTTGCGCGGCAGCCACCCGCGCTTCTAAGCGTCGGCCGGCCGTCGGTTTACTGCGACGGGCGGCCGGGGACTGGGCCGGCTGGTCTGCCGTGGAGGGCGGCCTACTGATGCGACGGGGCGGTCTAGATTCTGGGTTGCACAACGGAGATCCCAGAAAACCACGGGCTGCAAATGTGAAACTGTATGAGTTTATGACACTTTCGAGCCGTTTTTCGGGCGATTTTTGTCATAAACGCAGTCAGTAACTCGGATTGATCCGCCACCGCCGAACATAATCGGCGGAACATAAACGCAGTCGACTAAGCAAAAGCAAGCACCCACCAACGGAATCGTTGGTGGGTGCTTGCTTTATTGAAATAGAAACGCTTTGCGGAAAATACGACAGCGGTTAGCTTGCGCTAGCTGTCGCGACCAGCGCCTGAGGCCCATTCCTCCCAGTCAGAGTAATAGTCGTCTCGATCGGACTCGTTCGACTTGCCGACGAGTTCCCGCTGCAGACGTTCCAAATCCATTTCTGGTGAATCGTACTTGAGCTGACGGGCAACCTTCGCCTGCTTTGCTTTCGCACGGCCGCGACCCATGGCCTGACCCCCTTGTGTAATCCGTGGGGCGGCACGGGGATACGGCCGACCCACTTATGTCTTATTGCGTTAATTCCTGTAAGACACCATAGCCGATTTTTAGACGAAGGGGTTACGCGGGGAGGCCCATAGTGGGTCGTGTCCTCGCGCTCAGACAACTCAATATGTGCTGTGGCCTGGGGAAATGTCCTTTCTGAAAAAGAATGGAAAAAGTTATTTTTTCACCACTCTGTCTGGTGGCTTTACCTATTTCCTGTTACCTATTTCCCACGCAGGCGGTTGATGGCCACACGGCCCGGCGGCAGCTGCTCAACGCGGTCGATGGAGGAAGGGTCGACGGCCACGGCGCAGTCACCCACCACAAGGCCCTCGCGCTCCTGAGCTGAGCGTTTAAGCAGAGCCAAAGCAATCGGGCCGTAATCGGCATGTTGCACGACGGTGCCCACGCGGCCCACGGCGCGCTTGCCCATCATCACTGGATTGCCGGTTTCCGGCAGGGTGGCCGAGCCGTCGAGCTGCAGCATCACCAAAACTCGTGGGGAGCGACCAACATTGTGGACACGTGATACCGTCTCTTGGCCGCGATAGCAGCCCTTGTCCAAGTGCACGGCAGCCGTGTCGAATTCAGAAGCAATCCAGCGGGGAGCCTCATGCGGAATCATCTTCTCGTCTACGTCGATTCCCAGCTCGGGCCGCAAGGAGACTACGCGTTCGGCCTCCCAGCCCATCAGGCCGACTGGGGAGGCGCCAGCGGCCACCAGCGCGTCCCAAGCACCGACTAAATCCTGTCGGCGTACGAGCACATCCACACGCCCGCCGCGTGGCCACGGCAGGTGCCGGACGTAGGAATGTCCCACAGTCGTAGCTTTACCCACCTGCGGGAATGCGAGACCAGCGGCTACCAGGACCTCAGGGGCATTCGGCCCCATGACGGAAATAATCGCCCTTTCTACCTCAGCAATTTCCACCTTGGACCAGAACACCATCATGTTCAGGTACTTCAACAGGGAGTCGAAGCCGGCAGGGGGCACGTCGATAAGCACGGAATCGTCCAAAACAGTCAACGTCATGTGATGGAGAACGTGACCGTTTGCATCCAGGTTCAGTGCTTCAGTGACAGTGCCGGGAGCGGCTTCGTCGACCTTCTGCGAAAAAAGTGTGTTGAGGTAGGTCAGGCGATCCTCGCCAGTGACCTCAATAACGCGGTAGTACGAGCGATCTACTACGCCGCAGTCCTCCTGCAGGTGACGTTGCTCTACCAGCGGACGGCCGTAGTGCCATGCCACGCTAGCTTGCCCTGTGGTTTGCTCAACGTTTTTCGCTGAGTTTCCGTCTGGGGCGTTCTCTGAGGCCTTCTCCAAACCTTCCATCTGTCCGCCCAGTTCGAGGGCAGCGGCGCCAGCCACGTGAGACATCAAAGGACTTACATACTCAACACTCACTCCCTCATGTTAACCAGAAATCCTCAAATTAAGCATGGATTAAGCTTGTGTGTATGACGGATTCGCTTTCTTCTCTAGTGCTTATCGACGTCTTCGCAGACGGCGGCCCGATTGCTGTCGAGGCAGGACAGCCGTTCCTCTACGCGGATGATCTCGGAGCTATTCGCGGCGACGGAGTTTTTGAAACACTCCTGGTCAGGGGTGGTCATACCTGTAATACTGACCGGCACGAGAAGCGATTCGCATCGTCAGCGCTAATGCTGGATTTGCCAACCCCAGATCTGCAGCAGTGGCGGGCGGCTACCGAGGTCGCACTACAGGAGTTGCGCGATAGGTCAATTGAGGGGGATGCGACGTTGCGGTGGGTGTACTCGCGTGGTCGTGAGTCCACCGGAGAGCCGACTGGCTACGTTTTGGCTAGCTCCGCGGAAAAGGTGGCGGAAAACCGTCTGAAGCCGGTATCGGTCATGCTTGCAGAGCGCGGTTTCTCGCTCGACCTTGGCTCCCGTGCACCGTGGGCGCTCATCGGCGCGAAAACGTTGTCATACGCAGCTAATATGGCCGCTTTGCGCTATGCCAAGTCCAAGGGTTTTGACGATGTCATCTTCACGTCCGCAGAGGGCAAGCTCTTGGAAGGCCCAACATCGACCATCATCGTTCAGCGCGGCAATGAACTGCTGACTCCCAACCCCGGTGAAGGAGTGCTGCCGGGCACAACTCAGGCAGCGCTGTTTGAAACAGCCGCCAACTGCGGCTGGAAAGTCACCCCGACGGTCCTGGTGCCCGGGGACCTATTCACCGCCGATGCGGTATGGCTGGTGTCTTCGGTGCGTATCGCGGTCGTGGTTAAGTCCATCGATGGTGAGCCCATCCGGCAGCCGGATGCAATCGCGGAAAAGGAATTCCGCGACCTGTGTGACAAGGCGCTGGCGACGCAGTAGGGCCCCAAATAGTAGGGCTTGATGCAGTTGGGCGACGCAGTAAGGCCACACAACGCCCGTCGTAAAGCGGGGAGAACCTAGCCCGCGTAGCGCTTGAGCTGCGCGGACATGCGGGGAGCGAATTCCTCATCCCGCAGGCGCTCGTCCACCCACCCGAGATCGTTGTTCGGCATCAGACCGTAGAGGCGCTTGCCCGGGCCAAGGGATGCAGGACCGGTAGCAGTGACCATTGTGGAGGCTGCCTGCAGTTCCCATGCACGCTCGGAAACCGGCTTGCCGTAGTAGATCTCAGTGACGCCGGTGGAGTGGACGCAGATGAACTCAATCTCGTCCTCGTTGTTAATGCGCCAAAATCCTGTTTCGCGCTGGTCAGGGCCGGTCGGCTTGCCTTCTTCGTCCAGCTTCCAGATGCGCGACTCATACTTCAGGTAGTTCTCGCCATCGTGGCTGAAAATGAGCTGCTGGCCGAAGTTGTACTCGCCGTCGACGACAGTGTTCGCCTGCCCCTCACCGCGCCACACGCCGACCAGCGGCAGTAGTGCCAGCAGGCCGTCGTGAATATTCGGGCCGAAGCGCAGGTTAGCGGTCTCGTCGGGGATCGGGAGCCCCTCAAGCTCAGTGATGTTGCGCGTAGCGGTGCTCTTGGCCTGTTCGGCCGCGCGGTTGATGGCCTCGTTGCCGTCGAGGCGAGGGGCTTCCGCAGCTGCAGGCTCCTGTGCAGCGGCGTCTGTCTGGTTGCTGCCATTCTTCTCGGTCATGCTTCACACTCTACCGCTGAAGCTCTTGTGGCCATGTATGGGCTGTTGTCGCATGGTGCTAACGCTGCACCGACGCTTAACGGCGATGCTTGACGACGGCCTTAGCGACGCACCCGACAGTTCTTCTCCGGCAGCTTCTCCGTGGATTGAGCTGACGCCTCGGCATCCTGCTGGGATGTCGGCGGCATGAAGTTTGTTGGCGACACGGTGCACAGAATCTGTTCGCCTTCGATGGTGATAGAACCGCCCGACACGTACACGCGAGTCGCCGGCATGCCCATCGGTATCTCTGAATCCCGCAGCGTCAGAGCGAAGGTGTCCATGATGTGCTGCGTATCAGCCTCAGACAGCTCAGGTTTGATGTGGCTTTTAGAATCCGTTGGGGACGAGGGCGCAGAAATAATCTCCATCGGCGTAATGACCACGTCGCGGCTGACAATGCGCAACTTCGCCGTAACCTGGGTTTTTCCCTGCCATCCGGCTGGCGTGGCCTCGAAGATAGCCTCGGTCTCCCAGCCGCCGGTGGGGGAGGAGTCCTTCAGGCTCTGGATACTCAAGTCTGTCAGTCCCAGCTTGTTTCCCAGAGAGACACCGTCGAGCGAGAGCTTAGTGAAGTACTGCTTCGTCGGCGATTCTGGGAAATTACCGCTGAGCACCGCCGATGCCGGGACCTTAACGTTGGAGGCTCCGTACTCCAGAGATACCAAGCCGAAGTCGGGCACCTCGACATCGCGGATGCGCGAGGTTACGGAGCTCCATTTTCCCGTAACAAAAGAGGACAAGTAGGCCTTGCCACCAATGGCGACGTATGGGGTCATCTCCAGCTGAGCAGTCTCCTGAATATGCTCGGAGAGCTTGTACTCCGCATGGCTGGCGAAGCCCATGTCGGTGGCAATCACCAGCGCGGCAACGGCGAGGATAGAGCCACCGATCTTCTTCTGTCGTCGGGAAATGGACACACTCTATTAGTACCCCATCGCTTTTGGCTCAGACGACATCGGGGAAGTGTTGAATTCGCTGCTGTGTATAGGGTGGGGCGTATGAACGTAACCGAACTGCTTGACGTAGACACCACCGCCGCCGATACGCTACTGCAGCACGCCCACTCCGCCGACGGCGTGGAGGCGTTCGGCGAGGCTTTCGTCCGAGGGCTTGACGACGAATCTTTCGGGCATCGACACTTTGCGATTATTGAGAACGACCGTTACTTGGGCCTGGCAGCCGTTGCGCCAGATGCTGTGGAAATGGCTGTTGACCCGGAGTTTCGTAAGCAAGGAGTGGGGGCGAAGCTGCTAGCGCACATCGATGCTGAGGTCGGCGAGCGCCTGCCTATCTGGGCTCACGGAGATGTTGCCGGTGCCAGTCGTTTGGCAGAGTTGACGGGACGCAAGGTCATCCGCGAGCTGTTGCAGATGTCCATTTCGAGCTCAGCGTTGGAGAAGGCGGCGGGGGACGTCGATAAGCGTGATGATGTTGAAGCGCTAACCCTGGCTGCGGCACGTGCGAAGTGGGGTGAGGCGGCCGTGGATCGGGCGTGGTTGGCTGTGAATAACGAGGCGTTTGACTGGCATCCGGAGCAGGGTGGTTGGTCGCAGCCACAACTCGATCGAGCTCGAAACGTGCAGTGGTTCGACCCGGAGGGCGTTTTCTTTGCTGCGGATGTGGCCGGGGCGCGCGACAGTGCGGAGGAGATTTGCGGTTTCCACTGGACGAAGTGGCACGCCGAGGAGTCTGTGCCAACTGGTGAGGTGTATGTGATCGGGCTGAGCTCGAAGGCACGCGGACGTGGCCTGGGGCGATGGCTGACCAATGTTGGGCTTTCCTATCTCCGGAACCGGGGAGCGGAAAAGGTAATTCTCTATGTGGAAGGCGACAATGCGCCGGCAGTGCGCACGTACCGTGCGGTCGGTTTCGAGGTGGCCCGCCGTGATGTGATGTACGGCGCGTAGATGCGACGGTTCGGTTTATTGGGGGAGTTATTGAAGGCGAGTTGTTGAAGGGGGAGCTTAGCTTTATCTCAGTTTTAGGTGGTTTTCCTCTGGCGCGGGGGCAATGATTCTTGTGTTTTTGAGGAGATGCTGTCCAATCCTCAGTGTTTCAGGGGCGCATTTTAGGGCCTCTTACAGGGAAAATGAGGATAAATAAAGAATTACTTGCGCCGTTCACCAATTGTTAATGTTCTGAACAGGTTCCGGTTACTATCGGTAGATAGGTTCAGCGCAGTGGACCGGAGTGTGGCGGTTCCACGTGAACTGTTTCACTCATTGTGTAAAACCCCGGAGGATTTACTGTGCTGAAGAAGAACCGTGCGGCATCTGTCATTGGTTTGGCCGCTGTTGCAAGCCTTACCCTGGCTGCTTGCTCTGAAGAGGGCGGCGAAGGCGCTTCTAACGTTGAGGGTCTGGCTGACGTCACCGGTGAGCTGCAGGGCGAGGGCGCTACCTCGCAGCAGCGCGCCATGGATTTGTTTGCCACCAAGTTTGAAGAGACCGGCTCGACCCTGTCGTACAACGCATCTGGCTCTGGTTCCGGTCAGACTCAGTTCATTGCCGGCACCGTTGCTTTCGCTGGCTCTGACTCCCCGCTGAAGGAGAAGGACGGCAAGGACCAGGTCGCAGAGGCTAAGAAGCGCTGCGACGGCAATGAAGCATGGCACCTGCCGATGGTTATCGGTCCGGTTGCCGTTGCCTACAACCTCGAGGGTGTTGACGTCGCTCTGACCCCGGCTCTGGTTGCTGAAATCTTCGACGGCAAGATCACCAAGTGGAACGACCCGAAGATCGCTGAGGTCAACGAGGGTGTCGATCTTCCGGAGAAGGACATCAAGGTTGTCTACCGCTCTGAGGAGTCCGGTACTACTGATAACTTCATGAAGTTCCTGAGCGCAGCTGCTCCGGAGCAGTGGCAGCACGAGGCTTCCAAGTCCTTCCCGACTGCTACTGGCCAGGGTGCTAACGGCTCGGCTGGTGTTGTCAACGAGGTCGCCAACATCGACGGTGCTATCACCTACGTCGAGGCTGGCTTCGCTGAGGACAAGGACCTGGGCATCGCCAAGATGGACTTCGGTCATGGTCCGGTTGAGCTGAACAACGACACCGTCGGTAAGGCTCTGGATTCCGTCACGTTTAAGACTGAGGGTCACAACATGGTTGTTGACACCGACGCTCTGTTCGCAATGGACGAGGAAGGCGCTTACCCGCTGGTTCTGACCACTTACGAAATCGTCTGCTCCGCTGGTTACGACGAGCAGACTCGTGACCTGGTTAAGAACTTCCTGAAGGTTGTTCTGGAAGAGGGCCAGGGCCCAGAGCTCGAAGAGCTGGGTTACATCCCGGTTCAAGGTGAGTTCAAGGACAAGCTGTCCGCAGCGGTTGACGCTATCAAGTAATTCTTTGCGTGCAACGCGGGTGAAAGCAGAGTGAGCTCTGTCGTTACCCCAGTTGGCGCGAGGGTCACTTCAGCCGGCCACGCAGATTTGAGCTGTAGGCCGAAAACCTGACGTAGACCGGTTGGCTTTATATATCGACACCTCAGTTGATTGGGTACCGCTCGTAGAGGGGTACTGAGGCCAATCGGTCTTCATGTGCGTTGAAGCACAAATCACTTCTACTTAGGAAATGAGATCATGAGTTCCTCGACTCCCATTGAAGGGAAGCAGGAGGCTGTAGACAGCAGTCTGTTGCAGTCCTCAGCACCGCAGGTGGATTCCTCCGGCGACGAGAGCTCGGAAGAGCAAGCCATTCAGACCGGCGTTGTTCGTCCTGGTGACCGAATCTTCAAGATTCTGGCGGTAGGATCTTCCGCATTGGTGACTGCTGCCATCATCGCAATTGCAGTGTTCCTGCTCCTGCGCGCAGTTCCGGCAATGTCCCGTAACGAAGCGAACTTCTTCACCTACACCGAACGATGGAACCTGGCGGATACCTCCGCCATGTACTTCGGTATTCCGAACATGTTTCTGGTGACCGTCGCGGTTTCCATCCTGGCGCTGATTCTGGCTATGCCGGTTGCGCTGGGTATTGCCATCTTCCTGACTGCCTATGCTCCAAAGAAGATGGTCAAGCCGCTGGGTTACCTCGTGGATTTGCTGGCCGCAGTGCCGTCGATTGTTTACGGTCTGTGGGGCTTTATGGCTCTCGGTCCGGCATTGGCTGGTCTGTACGGGTGGTTGGCTAAGACGCTGGGCTTTATCCCGATGTTTGCCCTGTACCCAAACTCGCCGGCATTCGAGACCGGTCGAAACCTCTTCACCGGTGGCATTGTGCTGGCAATTATGATTCTGCCGGTTATTGCGGCTACCACCCGTGAGGTCTTTGTTCAGACCCCGCGTGGTCACATTGAGGCATCGCTGGCTCTCGGTGCGACCCGTTGGGAGATGGTCAAGCTGGCTATTCTGCCATTCGGTCGTTCTGGCTTTATCTCCGGCTCGATGCTGGGTCTGGGACGTGCCCTCGGTGAGACGATGGCTCTGTACCTCGTAATCTCCCCGTCCTCGGCATTCCGTGGCTCGCTTTTCGACGGTGGTACCACCTTCGCAACCGCAATTGCTAATGCGGCACCGGAGTTCAATGACAACCTCAAGGCCGGCGCTTACATGTCCGCAGGTTTGGTGCTGTTCTTGCTGACCTTCGTGGTCAACTCCGCAGCCCGAATGATTGCGAAGAAGTAGCAAGGTCGTAGGAAAAGAAACGAGAAGTAACAATGACTAGTTCAACTACTGATTCTTCGCCTCACGGCCCTGCAGACATGGTCCCCACCACCGAGTCGGCATTCACCCAGATTAAGGGTTCCCGCAAGGTGGCGGACAGCGTCTCCACGGTCCTGATTTACTTCTGCATGGCTCTTGCTCTGGTCCCGCTGGTGTGGGTTCTCTTCGAGCTTGTCGTCCGAGGTACCCCGTCACTGCTGAGTGGTGAGTGGTGGACTGCATCCCAGCGCGGTGTCACCGTTGGTGCGTCTGCCGGCGGTGTTGCGCATGCAATCGTCGGTACCTTGGTTCAGGCTCTGGTTACTACTCTCATGACCGTGCCGTTCGGTATCTTCGTCGCCATCTACTTGGTCGAGTACGCAGGTAACTCCCGCCTGGGCAAGGTCACCACCTTCATGGTCGACATTCTCTCCGGTGTGCCGTCGATTGTCGCGTCGCTGTTCATCTACTCGATGTGGGTGGTCATGTTCGGCATGAGTCGCTCCGGCTTCGCCGTCTCGCTGGCGCTGGTTCTGCTGATGCTGCCAATCGTTGTCCGCAACACCGAGGAAATGCTGCGCATCGTTCCGCACGAGTTGCGTGAAGCCTCTTACGCTCTGGGTGTTCCGAAGTGGAAGACCATTTTGAAGATCGTGCTCCCGACCGCACTGTCGGGCATCGTCACCGGCATCATGCTGGCCGTCGCCCGCGTCATGGGTGAGTCCGCACCGATGCTGATCCTGGTTGCAACCTCACGAATCATCACCTATAACCCGTTCGGCCAGTCGCAGTCCTCGCTGCCGCTGTTCATGCTGGACATGTACAAGGCCGGTAATACCGGTGCGGCATTCGACAAGATGTGGGGCGCAGCGCTCACGCTGGTTCTCATCATTGCCCTCATCAATATCCTGGCGCGCGTCATATCCGCCAAGTTCTCCGTCAAGAGCAGTTAATGCTGGGCGCCTAACGTCCGCTATTTCAAGGAAGGTTTTTGAAAGACCATGGCTAAGCGCCTAGACCTTAACGATGTCAACATCTACTACGGCGATTTCCACGCTGTGCAGAACGTCGACCTGCACGTCCCGCCGCGTTCCGTTACCGCATTCATTGGCCCGTCCGGCTGTGGTAAGTCCACCGTGCTCCGTTCGCTGAACCGTATGCACGAGGTCATCCCGGGTGCCTACGTCACTGGCGAGGTGCTTCTCGACGGCGAAAACATCTATGGCCCGAAGATCGATCCGGTCTCTGTTCGTAACACCATCGGTATGGTGTTCCAGCGTCCGAACCCGTTCCCGACCATGTCCATCGAGGACAACGTCGTGGCTGGCCTGAAGTTGGCCGGTGTTAAGAACAAGGCTCATCTCCAGGAGGTTGCCGAGAAGTCCCTGCGCGGCGCCAACCTCTGGGATGAGGTCAAGGACCGCCTGGACAAGCCGGGTGGCGGCCTCTCTGGTGGTCAGCAGCAGCGTCTGTGTATCGCACGCGCAATTGCAGTTGAGCCGGAAGTTCTGCTGATGGACGAGCCGTGTTCCGCACTGGACCCGATTTCCACTCTGGCAATCGAGGACCTGATTCATGAGCTGAAGGAAGAATTCACCATCGTCATCGTGACCCACAACATGCAGCAGGCAGCTCGTGTGTCCGATCAGACCGCATTCTTCTCCCTCGAGGCAACCGGTAAGCCGGGTCGCCTGGTTGAGGTTGGCCCGACCAAGAAGATCTTCGAGAATCCAGACAAGAAGGAAACCGAGGACTACATCTCCGGTCGCTTCGGCTAAACGCTTTGCGTATGCCGTAATAAGCCAATAAGAGCCCCGTACTTCACGCGTGTTCACGCGAGGTACGGGGTTCTTATTGTTGTTGCAGTTTATGAGATTGCTATGTCGCGCACATGTTTTGCCACCTGATTGTCTAACCGCGGAGGTGATTTGTGCCGGGGAAAACAGTTTTTGTGGCGGGATCAAGCAGTTACTGACTAGGTTTATGTCAGATGAATAGCGTTTACTCACAGTAAAGTGTCATAAACCTAGTCAGTTTCTCGGGCTGGGGCAGTGTTTGGCTGGGGAGGTGTTTAGCCTGGTGAGGCTTAAAAACGGCTCCACTCCGGCCTAAAATCCGCGCCCTAGGCCAGCAGCCACCCCCCCCAACATCCCTACAGCTCAGCCCAACACCCAGCCCCGCCCAGCAGCCCTACAGCCCAGCCTCCCAACAGCCTGCAGCTTCACGGACCTACATACGCAGGTGACGCTCCAAGGCCTGCAGGCGTTGGTTAAAGCTGCGCTGGTCGCGCTCATCCTCGAGCTTGTCCAGGTAGACATCGCGCTTGTAACCGGTGGCCAGGTAAATAATCCGGGCGGCAACCTCGACAGCGTGATCCGCGTAACGCTCGTAGAAGCGGCTCAGCAGAGTGACATCCACTGTCTGCGCAGGGGAGTGCGGCCAATTATCGTCGTTGGTCAGCGTAAACAGGTGCTGGTGAATGTCATCGATGCTGTCATCGGTCTTATCCAAGGCCAATGCCTGGTCAACGTCGTAGTCGATGAGCACCTGACGGGTTTCGTGCGTCATCTGTTCAGATACGGAGGCCATCTCGCGGAAGAACCCCTCCACGGGCTCTGGTAGTGCCTTGTTCGGGTGGCGACGCCGGGCAACGTTGGCAATATGCACACTCAATGCGCCCATGCGGGAGATGTCCTCGACAATGTAGAGGCCACTGACAATCTGTCGGAGATCACCAGCCACAGGAGCTTCGCGGGCCAACAGCTCGAAGGCTCGCTGCTCCGCATCCTGGCGCAGGTCCTCGAGAGAATCAATCTGGGAAAGAACTGTTTCAGCCGAGACCAAATCAGCCTCGAAGAGGGCCTTGTTCGCAAGCTTGTGCATGGAGCCAACTCGGTCACACATCACAATCAGGCTGTGAGCCAAGTTGTCCATTTGTTCTCGGTAGACAGTGCGCATGCGTTCCATAGTAGGCAATCCTCAACAACGTCGCGCGTTAGTGGGGAACCCCCAATTACCCCTCGTAAAGTTATGTAAACACTCGCTCAGAACCGAAGCTTAGCCACCGGAGTGCATAATCTCCGCGCCCTCGGGCACGGTGTCGTCCTCCGGGTCGTCCAGCCAGCCCTCCGGCAAGACCACCTTTGCAGGGGACCCCTGTCGGCCGCGGGCGCCGTCGGCGTCCTCCGGGCGGGCGTGGGCGCTGGGGCCGTCGTAAAGCGGTGCGAGAATCTCGTCGAGCGTTGCCAGCGAATCGACGCGCGCAAGAGACTTCCGCACCTCACTGCCGGCAGGGTATCCCCGCAGGTACCAGGCAATGTGCTTGCGCAGGTCGCGGCAGCCCTTACGCTCGCCCTCGTGCTCCACGAGCAGTTCCGCGTGACGACGGATAATCCCCGCGACCTCACCAAATGTTGGTGCCGGCGGCACTTCTTCGCCACGCAGCTCGGCGGACAACTGCGCGAACAGCCACGGGCGGCCAAGGCAGCCGCGACCGACGACGACACCGTCGCAGCCGGTCTCGTCGAGCATTTTGCGGGCATCGGTGGAGGCGAAGATATCGCCGTTGCCAAGCACTGGGATATCGCTGAAGCCGGAGTCGACCATGTGCTCCTTCAGCCGCGCGATCTGTGACCAGTCAGCGTGGCCGGAGTAGCGCTGCGCTGCAGTGCGGGCATGCAGAGCCACAGCCTGGGCGCCCATCTCAGCGGCGATGCGGCCGGCGTCGAGGTGCGTGTGGT
Organism: Corynebacterium sp. 212_CJEI; assembly: GCF_001055915.1. Taxonomy (NCBI): domain Bacteria; kingdom Bacillati; phylum Actinomycetota; class Actinomycetes; order Mycobacteriales; family Corynebacteriaceae; genus Corynebacterium; species Corynebacterium sp. 212_CJEI. Next base: position 35,628 of record NZ_JVPT01000059.1, read on the forward strand.
GCTCGTCATCGATGCCGACGCGGAATTTCACGGTCACCGGGATGTCCGTGCCCTCAGTGGCTTTTACCGCTGCGGCGACGATGTTGCCGAAGAGACGGCGCTTATACGGCAGTGCCGAGCCGCCGCCCTTGCGAGTGACCTTCGGTACCGGGCAGCCGAAGTTCATATCGATGTGGTCGGCGAGGTTTTCGTCGACAATCATCTTTGCGGCCTCGTAGGTCCACTTCGGGTCAGTGGTGTAGAGCTGCAGGCTGCGCGGGTTTTCGTCAGGCGCGAAGGTGGTCATGTGCATGGTCTTCTCGTTGTGCTCGACCAGTGCTCGCGCGGTGACCATCTCGCAGACATAGAGGCCCGAGACCGTGCCTGTACGCTGCAGCTCCTGCTCGCGGCACAGCGTTCGGAATGCCACGTTGGTGACACCGGCCATCGGAGCGAGTACCACGGGGGAAGCGAGCTCAAAGGGGCCGATGTGCATGTGCGCGGACGTGGCATCGGCGGGCTTGGCGGCGCTGAGTGGACTCGTGGAGGTATCTAACACGTACAGTATTGTGTCACGCTGAACTGCCGTTTTCGAATCTGTTTTGGGCGGCCGGTTGAATCGCCCCGGTTAGCGCTGCGTCCGCGGATGCCTGACGACGATCACCGTTCGGCGACCCCTCCCACCGGGCAGGTCGGTGGTATTGCGGAGAATTTCCAGGATGTGGTTCGACTCTTCGTCGAGGTGTTCGGTGGGTTCGTCGAGAAGCAGGATTGGCGCTGTGCTGACAAGCGCACGGGTGAGAATGAGCCTGCGCCGCTGACCACCCGAGAGACTGTCCGCGCCGCTGTCCAGAATCGTGTCCAGGCCGTCGGGTGCGGCATCGACCCAATCGCGCAGGCCCACGGCGTCCAGCACGGAGTAAATGTCATCGTCGCTGACCTGCGGGTTACCAATAGAGATGTTGTCCCGCACCGTCGTGGCGAAGATGTGCTCATCCTCGGCGACGAAGCGCACCAGGTCGCACTGCTCCGTGTTTTCGTGGGGTTCTCCGGCACTTGCCGCACTGCGCCACAGCTCGCGTCCGTCTCCGTCAGCGATGGTCACCGTGCCCGCAACCGGCGGGATTAGTCCGGCGATTGTTTTCAGCAGCGTGGTCTTTCCGCTTCCCGACGGCGCCGTGATTTCCCGGTAGTCGCCAAAGGTGACCTCGAAGTTTTGCATCGGCAGTTGAGCTGGCTGGGCAGCGGGCTCTTCCGCAGTATTCGAGCTGTTGTCGTCGGGGTAGCCCACGATCAAGTCTTGAACCTGCAGAGTTGGCCGAACTGCCAGGTGGTTCTGAGGGAGCGTGGACGTGTGAATTGGCGCTGTGGGGGCTGGGGACGAGCGCATGACATCCGCTTCCTCTGATTCGCCCGCATTCGACGCAAGCGTCAGCAAGGCTTCCCTCGATTGCGCCAGTGTTTGCGCAGCAGCTGGCAGCGGACCAACCGCTTCAAAAGCAGCTAGCGGCACCAGAACCAGAACTGTCAGCCACTCGGGGGAGTGCAGTAAACCGCCTCCAGCGCCCCCGGCCGAATCCGTCACTAACCACGACGCTACGACCACGGTCAGGACAGCGGTCAACACGCTAGCCGCGGTGCTCAGTGCGGAGGCGCGGGCATTTGCTCGACCTGCGGCGTCATCGATGGCCGCAACCGTTTTGCTGGAGGATGACGCGGCAGAGACTGCCTCATCCAACTGGCCGTGGATACGCAGGCCGGCGGCGTCGGAAAGCAGCGCTTCGACGGCAGCGGCATGCGACTGAAGCGCGGCCGCGCGACGCTGACTTGAGCGCGCAGTGGTGCGATACGTCAGGTAAGGAGCAACACCGCCGGCCAGAAGCAGTCCCACCGCCAGGAGAACCGTAGCGGCAGGCGAGAGTAGAGCCACAAAAATGACGGCGATGAGAGAGGTCATCAGCGCCACCAATGCGGGCACTATTGATCGCACGACGGCATCGGCAAGTGCGTCAATATTCGCCCCAAGCGCTGTGACAATATCGGAACGCTCACGCAGCGCCAGCGTACGGTCGGCCACGAAATGCTCCCATAGCTTCACGCGCGAGCGCTCGGCGGTGCGCAACGCCACATCGTGGGAGACCAACCGGTCGAGGTATCGAAACGCAGCTCGCGAAATACCCAGCGCGCGCACAGACGTCACCGCCAAGGTGATGTCCATCAGCGGTGGCATCTGCCAAGAACGCGTAATCAGCCACGCCGACACCACGGTCAGACTCAGCGCGGACAGCAGCGTGATGGTGCCCGCCAACACCGGCCAAACCAGGTCGCGGGGTTTCACCAGGCGACGAAGCGCTTGCAGAGTAGTCATCGCGACTGCACCTCCACCACGCCGTCGGCGGCCGCAATCAACAGCGGATCATGGCTGGTGGCAATCACTGTGGCTCCGCGCCGGGCACGTGCGTGCAGGAGCCTAATCACGGACTGCGCACTGTCGGTATCCAGGTGAGCTGTCGGTTCATCGAGGAGGACGAGGTCGCGGGTGTCGTCGGCAAGCTCGCGCCGAAGCGCCTCCCGCTGACGTTGCCCGAGCGAGCGCCGCGAATTGTCTCCCACCGTCGCTGCGTCCAACACTGGGCGCTGGGGCAGCCACGCGATGCGCCGCAGCAGATCCTGGTCACGGAGAATGCGCTGGCCGTCGCGAATAGTTACGGAGCCTTCCAACCCCTCGTGCACGATGCCGGCGACCGCAAGCAGCGCTGTCGTCTTGCCCACGCCGTTCGGCCCCGCCAGCACCGTCACTGTGCCTGGCTGCGCGATGGCGCTTAATTCACTTGGCCGCACGCCGTCTCGCCCCGGCGCGGAAAGGCGTTCGAACACGACCGTGGGGGCGCTGTGGACACTGCTTGACGACGTTCCTTCGGCCACCTCTTCCACAGTTTCAGAGGTGGTGTCTGTGGAGTTTGGAGTCTGGCCAGCGTCCTTGTCTAACAGTTCCGTGACTTCGGTGGCAGCGACCACACCGTCCTGGGCGGCGTGGAATTTCTGGCCAACCTGGCGCACCGGGCCATAGATTTCTGGGGCGATGATGAGCACTGCCAGGCCGGTTGCCAGCGTCATGTGGCCTCCCAGAAGTCGGAAACCGATGCCGACGGCGATGAGGGCGATTGACAGGGTGGTGAGGAATTCCAGGACCGACGCGGATAGGAAAGCGATGCGCAGGACCTCCATGGTGGATTTCCGGTGGCGGGTCGACAGGCGCTTGATTTCCTCGCTGGGGGTGTCGGCCATGTTGTGCGCTTTGAGCGTTGGCAGGCCGATGACCAGGTCGAGAATCTGACCACGCACCGTGCCGATGTCGGCCAGACGGCGTTCTGTGCGGCCCTCAGTGAGGCGACCTACCAGCCACATGAACAGTGGAATGAGTGGCAGCGTGACAACCGCGATGGCAACCGATGGGAGGTCCAACCATGCGACTGCGACCAGTGCCATCGGGGTAGCCAGCGCTGCGGCCACCAGTGCGGGGAGGAATTCCGCCACGTAGACGGCCACACCATCGAGCCCGACCGAAAGCAATGCGCGCCAGTGCGCGGTGTCGACAGTGCGAGGATCGCGCAGAGCCAGGGCTCGCAGTGCCCGGCTGCGCAGGTCTGTGGCCACGCGTGCACCCGCAGATTGGCCGAAACGCACGAGCGCGTAGGAGCAGGCCACCCGAACGAGTACAGCGGCCGTGGCTATCAGCGCGAATAATGTCCAATTAGGAGTTGCCTCACCCAGAACCTGCGCCGTAATAGTGCCGATTGCCAGCCCCAACGCGATTGTGGCACCTGTGCTCGCGGCGGTCAGTGCGCCCGCGAAAATGACCCAACGCCAGGCTGGGGCCGACAGCTTGAATAGTTTCGGATCGACAGGTGCCACTTTTTAGAAACTAACCTCCAACGGACGGTCTACTGCGAGACCTTACGTTCAGCCATCAACCGCTTGCGGAATACCCAGTATGTCCACGCCTGGTAGGCAATCACCAGTGGGGTAATCACCAGCGCGGTCCAGGTCATGATTTTCAGCGTGTAAGGGTTAGAGGCGGAATTCCAGATATCGAGGGAAACGCCGTCGGCAAGCGTCGTCGGCATCAGATACGGGTACATGGCGCCGAAGACAACGGTGGTGACGGCGACTACGGTGACCGCGGTTGCGGAAAAAGCGATGCCATCGCGGTTGCCTACGGTTGCGGAGATGGCAATGACCAACCCCGCGACGGCGATGACGACAACAGCCCACAGCCAGGTCTTTCCGTAGCCCAGCTGTGTCCAGATGAGGAACACGCCGCCAAATATCAGCGCCGACAGTGCCGGAATTCGAGCGGCGTTGCCGACCTCGTCGCGTAGCTTGCCGGCGGTCTTCAGCCGCAGGAACGTAACTGCGTGAAGAGCGAACACAGCCGCAAACGCAATCCCGCCGACCAGGGCGTACGGGTTCAGCAACCCGAGCAGGGTACTAAAGCCGGAGTCCAAGTTCTTGTCGGCATTCAGCGGGACACCACGCACCAGGTTCGCGACCGCTACGCCCCACAGAATCGGCGGCAACCAGGAGCCGAAGATGATTGCGCGGTCGCACCAGGCGCGCCAGCGCTCATCGTTGACTTTGAAGCGCCATTCCAGCCCGACAATACGGACAATCAACGCCACCAGAATCAGGAAGAGCGGCAGGTAGAAGCCGGAAAACATGGACGCATACCATTCCGGAAATGCCGCGAAGAGCGCGCCGCCAGCGGTAATTAGCCACACTTCGTTGCCGTCCCATACCGGCCCGATAGTTCCGAGCATCGCTTTACGACGCGGTTCATCGCGGCCAACGAACGGCAGCAGCATTCCGACGCCGAAATCAAAGCCCTCGAGCAGGAAGTAGCCAGCGAAGAGGAACGCGATCAGGATAAACCACAAAACGGGAAGATCTAATCCGAACATGTCAGAGATACATCCTTATCTACTTTGTGTCCTCAGTCGCGGAGACTTCGGAGTCGGGGCTGGCAGCGGACTGGGCATGGACCTTGTTGAATCGAACCGGAGACGAGATGATCGCGCCCAGATCGGTAGCGATTGGGGACGATGGGCCAGCGTGCTCGGGGTCATTGCCGATGGCGTTGATTGCCTCAGCGGATTCGGTCGGAGGTCCGGCAATAACTGCGCGGCGAATCAACCAGAACCACACCACTGCCAAAATCAGGTAGAGCAGGGTAAAGCCCACCAGGGTGATAATCACCGTGGCCGGTGCGTGGTCGGACACACCCATATCGACGGTCATGCGAATCAGCTCGGTGCGCGGGTCGCCCGCGTGATCCGGGTTCGGGTGCACAATCCAGGGCTGACGGCCCATCTCCGTAAAGATCCAGCCAGCGCTGCTGGCCAAGAACGGGAACGGAATCGCGAGGATACTGCAAGCGGCGAAAATGCGGGCTCGCTTGCCCGTCGGCACGCGCCCCTTGCGAGTAAATAGCCAAGCGAAAAACGCGATAGCCAGAGAACCGACCATGAGCCCAATCATGGCGCGGAAAGACCAGTATGTGACGAACAGATTCGGAGAGTAATTGCCTGGGCCGAAGACCGCCTCAGCTTTTTCTTGCAGGTCCTGCACGCCCTGGAGCGTGACGCCACTGAACTTGCCCTCGGCCAGGAAAGGCAGCACCCATGGCACCTCGATGAGATGCAGCACCGAGTCGCAATTGTTGTGCGTACCGACGGTCAGAATCGAGAACATTGGATCTGTCTGCGTGTGGCACAGGGACTCGGCCGATGCCATCTTCATCGGCTGCTGCTCGAACATAAGCTTGGCCTGGATATCGCCGGTGATAAACACCGCCAGCGAGCTGAGCACAGTTGTCCAGAGCCCGACCTTCATGGACTTGTGAAACGTCCGTTCGTGAACAGTATTGCTCTGGCCACCGCGGCGGCTCTGAACCAGCCACCAGCCACTGACGCCGACAACGAGCGTGCCGGCGGTAAGGAAAGAGCTGGCCACGGCATGCGGGAAAGCTGCCAAGGCAGTGGAGTTGGTCAACAGTGCGCCAAAGTCTGTAAGCTCTGCGCGGCCGGTTTCCGGGTTGTAGACCGCGCCTACAGGATGCTGCATGAACGAATTGGCGACGATGATGAAATACGCCGAGATATTCACCGCAATAGCGACAATCCAAATCGAGAGCGTGTGCATCCAGGTGGGGATACGCCCCCAGCCGAAAATCCATAGGCCCAGGAAGGTGGATTCCAGGAAGAACGCGATGAGTCCTTCAAGAGCCAGCGGGCCGCCGAAGACATCACCGATCATGCGGGAGTACTCCGACCAGTTCATACCGAACTGGAATTCCTGGACGATACCCGTGGCTACGCCCATGGCGAAGTTAATAATGAAGATGGTGCCGAAAAATCGTGTCGCTCGGTACCAGAGGTCATTTTTCGTCGTGGCCCACAGTGTCTGCATGAGCGCGACGAGCGGAGCTAGACCAATTGTCAGCGGGACAAAAATGAAGTGGTAGACGGTGGTTATGCCAAATTGCCAACGAGATATATCGACGACATCCATGTTTCCTCGACTGAAAAAGTAGACATAAACGATGCGTGTACTCCGACGGATTTGTCGAAGCCTGCATCAAGTGTCCGCAGTATTCCTGCTTATTAATTCAGTCGGACAGGAGGGGTAAAAAGTTCCGGGGCGTGAACTTATCGACTCTCGAGGGGGCAATTATCAAAAATCGGCGCGCTATTGCTAGGCTATTTTGTTGCGCGGGCCTTTAGCTCAGCTGGTAGAGCTACGGACTTTTAATCCGCAGGTCGCGGGTTCGAGCCCCGCAGGGCCCACAAGCACGAAAAACCCCAGGTCATCAACGGCCTGGGGTTTTGTCGTATCTTGCCTGTATTTTTCCTTCTGCGGCACCTACTTCTCCCGCTTGTGGTAGCCCATCCGTGGCTTGAAGCCCGCCGGGTGCTTGAGCTGCGCCACTGCATCGGCGACTATCAGGCGGAAGCGTGGCTTCATCGGTGGCATCTGTGAGATCTGGAACCATCCGACATCAGTGGATTCATCATCAGCGACATAGGGGACGTCGTCGCCAACAACACTGCAGCGCATGGAGATATCCAGATATGAGGCAACATCGCCGTTGAGGTGTTCGATAGGGCCAACGGCGCCAGTGCCAAGCAGGGCCTCAACTGTGACATCGAGTCCCGTTTCTTCCTTTACCTCTCGCACGGCGGCGTCGTGAGGCTGCTCGTCCGGGTCGATAATTCCGGTGACTGGGGTCCATTCACCATTATCGGAGCGACGAACCAGCAAGACCTCGGGCAAGGCGTACATCGGTGCATTCGGCGGAACATCGCGAATGACGATAGCCGTGACACCGGGGAGCCAGAGCGGAGCGTGGCCCACTTTTTCGCGGAGCTGAACAATGAAATCCGGAATTGCCATAGTTGCGAGCTTATCTGAGTACTAGTAGCGTCCGCGGAAATAGTAAGAAACTCCAGTTCAACCGTGGATTTTGGGAAAAGGGTACTTATCCTCTATAGTTCTTTACGTTGCCAAGAGCGCGCGCAATTGCAATGTTCATACACTGCAGATGTACGCGGAATATGCCATTGAGTGGCCAACTCTTTGCAGCGTTAAGTCGGGCTCCCATCGTCTAGAGGCCTAGGACTCCGCCCTTTCACGGCGGCAACACGGGTTCGAATCCCGTTGGGAGTACCACTAAAAATCATGATGGCCCTGTGGCGCAGTTGGTTAGCGCGCCGCCCTGTCACGGCGG
>NZ_JVPT01000060.1:0-8630 GCF_001055915.1 Corynebacterium sp. 212_CJEI
GTAATGCAATCTTCTTCCGCTGCGGCTTGAGCAGCGTGGTGAGGAAGATTAGCACCACGGCAAATCCCGCGGCGGTAAACATCGCAATGCTATAGCCACGAATCAAGTCGTCGGCGGCAGGAGCTGCTGCACCAGTGCCGGACAGGCCAGTGGCAATAACAGCTGACAGCGCCACAAACAGTGCGGTACCGACAGCGCCGGCAACCTGCTGTAGCGTGTTCATGATTGCTGAGCCATCCGGGTAGAGGCGCTTCGGAAGATCACCAAGACCGAATGTGAACAGCGGAGTAAACAGCAGCCCCAGGCCAATCTCAAGGACGATGTGGCAGGCGACAATCCACCATAGCGGAGTCGATGCTGAGATGAAGCCGAGCCCGAAAAGACCGAGGGCAAGGACAATGGAGCCGGGAATTGCCAGTGGGCGCGGACCATAGCTGTCAAAGAGCCGGCCGACAGCCGGTCCCATCAGACCCATAACCAGTGGACCAGGCATCACAATCAAACCAATAGTCTTGACGTCGACACCTCGCAGATTGAGGTAGAGCGGCAAAATGATGATCACACCGAACATCAGCATGAAACCAATGGTCAGAATGATTGTGGACAGCCTAAAGCTCTTTGTGCGGAAGGTTCGAAGATCCAGCAGAGCTCGGTTGTGCGGTGCCAAACGGCGCTGGCGCATGATGAAGAACACCAACAGCACGATGCCGACTGCGCACAGGATTCCGTCGATAAGCGAAAACTCTGCGCCTACGCGGCTCAGCGCGTACACCAGCGGGCCGAATGCGCCGGCACTGAGGAACACCGAGAGGATATCGATGGGCTTCGCGGAGTTTTCCTCAATATTGGGAACGAGAATGACACCCACTACCAGCACAATTAGGCCGAGCGGCAACATCGTGTCGAAAAGCGCATGCCAATTGTTATTGGCAATCTCCAGAATGAGACCGGAGATGGTCGGTCCGATAGCAGGCGCGACAGCGATGACCACGCTCATTCGTCCCATCATGCGCCCGCGCTCATGCTCCGGTACTACGTTGAGCACCGTGGTCATCAGCAGCGGCAGCAGCACTGCGGTACCGGACGCTTGGACAATGCGTGCGAGCAGAACGATCGCGAAGTTTGGCGCGAAAGCACCGATGAGAGTGCCCACGACGAATAGTCCTTGACTGACCGCGAAAAGAATGCGGAACGGCACTGCCGAAATGAGAAATCCAGTGACCGGAATGACAACTGCCATGGTCAGTAGGAACGATGTTGTCAGCCAGCCTGCGGTAGCTGCGCTGATTCCGAGGTCCGCCTTGACGACGGGAATTGCGACGCTCATGACCGTCTCGTTCAAGATAGCCATGAATGCCGCAGCTAGTAGCACGTAAATGGCCATATAAGCACTTTTGGGCGCATCGGCCTGTGGTGCCTCCGAACTTGGGCTGAGTTCGGAATCTTCAGATTCAGAAACCAATTGAAGTCTCTTTCTATATATCGGTACAGAAATAGGTAATTGTCGAAGACATGGAATCTTAGCGCAACAAAAACCCCGTCGTAAGTCGACAAAAAGGCAAAGCGGACGGGGGGCATTGGCACACAAGTTGGCCAACACATTCTAAGGTAAGGGAGAAAGATAAACCCGTTGGGAAAGGACAATAGCTGTGAGCAATATCAAGGTCGGCGTACTTGGCGCCAAGGGCAAGGTAGGGTCCACCATCTGCGAGGCAGTTGAAGCCGCCGACGATTTGGAGCTGGCAGCGGGTCTCGACTCTGGCGATGACCTGAATGAACTTGTCACCGCTGGTGTGCAGACCATTGTTGACTTTACTCAGCCCGACGCTGTGATGGGCAATCTTGAGTTCTGCATTAAGAATGGCATCAACGCCGTCGTGGGTACTACGGGCTTTACCAAGGAGCGCCTCGATCAGGTGCAGCGCTGGCTTGACGACGCCGACGGTGAGGCCAATGTTCTTATTGCACCGAACTTCGCAATCTCCGCGGTACTGACGATGAAGATGGCGGAGCTAGCCGCTCCGTACTTCGATTCCGCTGAAGTTATCGAAATGCACCACCCTTTTAAGAAGGATGCCCCCTCGGGCACCGCTATCCACACTGCTGAGGCTATTGCTCGTGCTCGCAAGGAAGCCGGCATGGGGGAGCAGCCGGACGCCACTGAGCAAACTCTCGATGGTGCTCGCGGTGCTGAGGTCGAGGGCATTCCGGTGCACGCAGTCCGTATGACCGGTTCGGTGGCTCACGAGACCGTTATCTTCGGTGCAGAAGGGCAGTCGCTCACCATCAAGCAGGACTCCTACTCGCGCACCAGCTTCGTACCAGGCGTTCTGCTGGGTGTGCGCAAGATTGAGGATTTTCCGGGCCTGACTGTGGGACTGGAGCCGTTCCTGGGACTTTAATGGCCGGGAGTTAACTGAAAATGTCTGAAAATGTCACTCTCAAGGCGCAGCTAATCGCCGCGACCAACTTCTTCCCGCCGGAGGACATCGACTTTGATAGCGATGCCGATGGTGGGGAAGCATTGATTGAGTTCTCCGGCAGGGCTTGTTATGAAACGTGGGACAAGCCCAATCCACGAACGGCGACGAATAGGGGATATCTGCGACATGTGCTTGAGGTAGGCCACACCTCACTTTTTGAACACGCAAGTGCAAGCATCTATGTTCGTGGGCTGTCGCGCTCGTGTGCACATGAACTCACACGGCACCGCCACTTTTCCTTTTCGCAGTTGTCGCAGCGGTTTGTGCCGGCCAGTTCCAACAATGTTGTGGTTCCTCCCGCAATTGCGGAGGACCCGGATCTGTTGCGAGTTTTCGAAAGCGCGGTTGATCAGTCCCGTTTCGCCTATGGTGAGTTATTAGACGCACTGGAAGAGAAGTGGGCCGACGAGCCCAACGCTATCTTGCGGCGAAAGCAGGCACGCCAGGCAGCCCGGGCGGTTTTGCCCAATGCCACCGAAACTCGAATCGTGGTTACTGGTAATTTCCGGTCTTGGCGCCACTTCATTTCGATGCGTGCGACTGAGCATGCCGATGCTGAAATTCGGGAGTTGGCAGTGGCTTGCCTGCGGGAGCTGCAGCGCTGTGCTCCTGTTGCTTTTGGGGATTTTGAGATTAACACTCTGAAGGATGGGTCGGTCGTCGCGTCGAGTCCTTACGCCTTCGAGGGGTAATCGCACGTACAGTGTGAAGATATAGTCGATTGAGATTTTTAAGAAAAGGTAGTCAACAATGAGCACAGGAATTGCGTCAACTCGCGGTGCTGACATTTTCGGCACCGTCGCCGTAGCTATGGTGACCCCTTTTGATAAGGACGGAAACCTCGATGTCAAGGCGGGTGTGCAGCTCGCTGGTCATCTTGTAGACGGTGGCTGCGATGCACTCATTCTGGCCGGTACTACCGGCGAGTCGCCTACTACGACGGTTGAGGAAAAGCTTGAGCTTCTCCGAGCTGTCCGTGCAGAGATGGGTGACGAGGTTAAGCTCGTGGCCGGTGCCGGCACCAATGACACGGCCGGGTCCATCGAGCTGGCAAAGGCTTCTGTGGAGGCGGGCGCGGATGCGCTGCTCGTCGTCACGCCGTATTACTCCAAGCCGTCCCAGGAGGGGCTGTACCGTCACTTTACGGCAGTGGCTGACGCAACCGAGGCGCCGGTGTGTTTGTATGACATTCCGCCGCGTTCGGTTATTCCGATTGAAGTTGATACCATTTACCGGTTGGCGGAGCACCCGAGAATCCAGGCTGTTAAGGACGCCAAGGGGGATTTGGGAGCTGCCGCCGGCATTATCGCTAATACTGATTTGGCGTGGTACTCCGGTGACGATGTGCTGAACCTTCCGTGGCTGTCTGTTGGCGCCACCGGGTTTATTTCCGTTATTGGACATGCAGCCCCGCAGCTGCTGGCTGAGGTGCGCTCTTGCTTTGACAAGGGAGACCTTGCTGGTGCGCAGGCAGCCCACGCGAAGATGACTCCGCTGTTTGCCGCTCAGGCTGCACTTGGCGGTGTAAGTTTTGCTAAGTCCGCTCTGCGTCTGCAGGGCATTGAGATAGGAGATCCACGCTTGCCGCAAATTGCAGCAAATGACCAGCAGCTTGAGGTGCTTGAAGAAGCTATGCGGAAGGCAGGTGTTCTGTAGTGGCTGAAGGACGCAATCGCGCCCGCAAGGTAACTCGTAAGGCCGGTCCGCCTTCCGAGTCTGACGTGGCTGCAGCAGAGCAGTCCAAGAACTCTGCATCCAAGGGCTCCGACAAGGGTGGAGCTAAATCCAACGGCTCGAAGTCCTCGCAGCGTTCCGGTGATCGTAAGAACGCCGGCAACGCTAAGAAGTCCCAAGGTTCGTCGAATTCTTCCAACCGCGGTTCTCGTGGTGGTCGCGGTGGCCGTGGCGGTAACCGCGGAAATAATTCGCGGGGTGGCCGTGGCGGGCGTGGCGGCAACCGTCGTAACGTAGTGCAGTCGATGCAGGGTGCAGACTTGACGCAACGTCTGCCCGCGCCGCCGAAGGCCCCCAAGGACGGTCTGCGTGTGGTCGCGCTGGGTGGTATTTCCGAAATCGGTCGCAATATGACCGTGTTGGAGTACAAAAACCGACTGATTATCGTCGACTGTGGCGTGCTGTTCCCGAGCTCGGATGAGCCGGGTGTTGACCTGATTCTGCCTGACTTCTCCTACATGGAAGACAAGTGGGATCGCGTGGAAGCTCTCGTGGTCACCCACGGTCACGAGGATCACATCGGTGCTATCCCTTGGTTGCTCAAGCAGCGCGCGGACATCCCGATTATTGCTTCCCGCTTTACCTTGGCACTGATTCAGGCCAAGACACAGGAGCACCGTCAGCGCCCGAAGGTCATCGAGGTCAACGACACCAGCCACATTCAGCGTGGTCCGTTCGATCTGCGTTTCTTCAACGTCAACCACTCGATTCCGGAGTGCCTTGGCATCGTCATTAAGACCGGAGCTGGCATGGTTGTCCACACCGGTGACGTGAAGATGGACCAGACCCCGCCGGACGGAAAGCCGACTGACCTGCCGGCGCTGAGCCGCTACGGTGATGAGGGAATCGACCTCTTCTTGTGTGAGTCCACCAACGCCACAATCCCGGGCTTCTCCGGTTCCGAGGCGGAGTTGGCTCCGACCCTGCGTCGTCTGATTATGGACGCAAAGCAGCGCGTTATCGTTGCGGCTTTCGCGTCGAATGTCTACCGCGTTCAGGCTGTTATCGATGCAGCTGTCAAGGCTGGACGAAAGGTCGCGTTCAACGGCCGCTCCATGATTCGCAACATGCGTATCGCGCAGGAGTTGGGTCTGCTGACCGCGCCAGAGAACACCATCGTGGAGATGAACGAGGCCGCTCGCATGGCGCCCCACAAGGTCGTGCTGGTGACTACCGGTACGCAGGGTGAGCCAATGGCTGCGCTGTCTCGCATGGCCCGTCGTGAGCACCGTCAGATTACCGTCCGTGATGGCGACCTGATTATCCTCAGTTCTTCGCTGGTACCGGGTAACGAAGAGGCGGTCTTCGGCGTTATCAACATGTTGGCCCAGATTGGTGCCACGGTTATCACTGGCAAGGATGCCAAGGTTCACACCTCCGGTCACGGGTTTGCCGGCGAGCTGCTGTTCCTCTACAACGCAGCCCGTCCGTCGAATGTCATGCCAATTCACGGTGAGTGGCGCCACATTCGTGCCAACAAGGAACTGGCTGTGTCCACTGGTGTGAAGCCAGAAAACGTTGTCCTCGCTCAGAACGGTGTGGTTGTCGACCTCGTTGACGGCCGCGCTCGTGTAGTTGGCCAGGTTCCGGTCGGTAACCTCTACGTTGATGGCGTCACCATGGGTGACGTCGACGCTGACGTGCTGGCAGACCGTGCTGAAATGCGTGAAGGTGGTCTTATCACCGTCACAGCCGTCATCGATAACCGCACTGGTCGTCCGTTGGAGAAGCCACGGGCTCAGGCTCGCGGTTACTCGGACGACGCCAAGGAAGTGCTCGCAACCGTCGAGCAGGTCGTTGACGATACTCTCTTTGACCTGGCTGGCAGTGGCGAGAACAATCCATACCGTATGGCTCAGGAAGTTCGTCGCCGCACCGAGCGCGTCATTAACCAGAAATGGCGTCGCAGCCCGATGGTTGTTCCGACCATCGTGCCGATGTCCTCAGAGGCAGCCGAAGAGGTCACCGATGAGGAAATCAAGGAGTCGCGCGAAAGCATCTAAGTTTCTAGAGCGTCTTTTAGCGTAAGAGCCCGCATCCACCTAAAGCCGTGTGGATGCGGGCTTCTCCGTGCCTGGTCTAGTCTGGAGCTATGACTTTTGCTGAACGGGAACGTGAAGACCTAGCTAATCTACTGCTTAGCGTCGGCCCCGACGCACCGACCTTGTGCGAGGGCTGGACAACCCGGGATTTGGCCAACCACCTTTACATTCGCGAAAACCGTCTGGATGCCGCTGGCGGGATGTTCGTCAAGGCGCTTTCGGAACGCCTCGATGCTGTTACCGCTGAGGTCAATCGAATGCCCTACGTCGAAGTGGTGGGGAAGTGGGGCAGTGGTGCTCCGCGATGGAATCCAATGAACTGGGCAGACCGCTATGTCAACACTGCGGAGAACTTCGTTCACCACGAGGACGTCCGTCGTGCCCAGGAAGGTTGGACCGTTCGTCAGCTGCCACCCTCCGGAGTTTCAGACCTGTGGCGCCTGGTCACTACTGCCGGCCGTATGATGTTGCGCGGTTCGACCTCGACCGTGGTGCTAATGCGCGACGACGGGGTTGCGGTGACCCTAATCGACAACAGTGCTAAGGGTGCTCCGGTTGTGACTGTCCGCGGAAGCGTCGGGGAACTGGTGTTGTGGCTCTATGGCCGTGACGAGGTACGCGTCACCATCGACGGCGACGAATCGGGCATCAAGCGCAACAGCCTTTAAGATCACGTTCTCAGTTCTGGACAGTCGTGGCAGCCCGCCTGTTAAACAATGACACGCGTGTGACTAATGTGAAAACGATCCGGTGTTAGCTGTAAGGTTATGGTCATGTCTGCGACCAGCCGAACCAGAACTGACAATCGTCGTGGATCTTCCCGCTCTGCGGAGACAGATGCCACGCGGCGATACCCCGTGCACAGTGCCACGGAGGAATTCGAGCGCACTCCTAGCGCCATGTCGTTCGTGGGCAATAGCTTGGCCAGCGCCTGGACTGAAACTGCCCGCGGCGTGGCCGGTCTTGCCCGTCGGGTAGGCGGTCGCAAAAATAAGCGAGATGAAGAGGAGAATATGTCGCGGCGCGAAAGAGACGCCGATTTTTCGACGAAGCCCCGTAGGAAGCGTCGTAAAGCAGCTAGCGGCTATGACGATGTAATTGAACCGCCGGCACCGGCCTCCGTGCCAGCTGACGAGTTCGACGCAGACTTCGATGAGGGTGGCGAACCGGGATCGAAGGATGGCCTCGCACTACTCGTGCTGGCGTTGGCGATTGTGCTCGCTGGCTCGACATGGTTCCACCTGGCAGGGCCAGTGGGGGAGTTCATTGAAACGGCAGTGCGCACGCTCATTGGTATCGGCGCTTTTGTACTTCCGGTGCTGCTCGGTGTTGTTTCCGTATTAATGATGCTGGATGCTATGCCGCGCCGTGAACGTCTGACACCTACCATCACTGGAGCTTCGCTGATCGTGGTGGGGCTGCTCGCAATTGTGCATATCGGCTCGGGTCGTCCTGCGGACTGGCAGGGGCGACGTGCAGCTGGTGGCGCAATTGGTGGTTATATCGGTTCGCCGCTAGCAGCCGGGTTTACCTCGTGGGTCGCCGTGGTTTTGTTGCTGGGTATCGTTTTTTACGGCGCTCTGGTGCTCTCTGGCGCGACGGTGCGCCAGCTTATCGATGCCACTAAGGAATACTTCAACTTTTCCGAGTGGTCTTCGCGTCGTGCCGGCGACGAGCCGGAATCGGACGATCCCTACGGCAATGTCGATGACATGCTGGAACGTCGTGCGAGCTGGGATTCCGATACCGCATATGCCGATGAGGACTTTGACCAGCCGACGCAGCTAATTGAGCGTCGCCCAAGCCACAGCAGCCGCACGCAACATTCCTCGTCTCGTTCGACCGGTCGCCCTGCTTACCGAGCGTCCCGCCGTGGCGCGGATAGCCGTATATCCGCACCCGAACCCGCGCCTTACGACGAACCGGATACTGACGGTAACCTCTACGATCTTTTGGACGAAGAGCCGCAGAGGAACCGACAGGCTCCGCGACGTGCCCGTCAGGTTGAGGATGTCGACTACGATTCGGCAAAGACCACAGTGTTCGATGTCCGGAATGGGGCACCGCACTCCAATCGAGTTTCCCCAGTGGAGCCGGCGTTTCCGGCAGCTGAGTACGTGGAGGAAGCTCAGTCGGATGCAGTACATCGCGACACCGCTGAGACAGAATCGACTATTCCAGCTGTCGGGGGCACGAACTACCACGCTGTCGACGAGGATTATGACGAGTACTCCGAGTACCCGACGCAGGAGGCTGCTGCAGCTAATAACAGCGAACGGAATTGTGTTTCCGATTCCCGCGCTCCGAAACAGCCCGCTGTTCAACCTGAGGCCGTAGAGCCGGCGAGCGCGCCGCAGGGCGAGTCGTCTGT
>NZ_JVPT01000061.1:0-11262 GCF_001055915.1 Corynebacterium sp. 212_CJEI
GATACATTACACACACCCCACCCAAAGACACAAAACCCCAGGTAAAATAGCGAAAACCACCACAAGCCACCACAGGAGAATCACTCCTTACGGTTCTGAAGCATCCAGAACCGAAGACTTGCGATGGTTTTCCGCACCGCGCGTTTAACTAGCACCGTGCGCTTAGCCGTTAGCCATTGACCAGAGGCCAACAATCACTAGCTAACCCGTTCAACAGAAGCGCCAAGAGAATTGAGTGTCTCTACGAAGCCCGGGTAGCCACGGTCGATGTGATAGACATCGTGCACCTCAGTGACGTCACCTTCTTCAGTACACAGCCCAGCAAGCACTAGTCCCGCTCCGGCGCGAATGTCCGAAGACCACACAGGTGCGGAACTCAGCGTTTTCTTTCCGCGAATCATCACGTGGTGGCCATCGATAGTCGCGTCCGTGCCGAGGCGAATCATCTCGTCGACAAACCGGAAGCGCGACTCAAAAACGTTCTCGGTAAGCACTGACGTCCCTTCGGACACCGCGGACAGAGCAATGGCCATGGGCTGCATGTCCGTCGGAAAGCCTGGGTATGGCAGCGTTTGATAGTTCACACCCTGCGGACGCCTGTCCATACGCACGCGGAAGCCCTGCGGGTAGGTCTCGACCTGAGCGCCTGCGTTCTTCAGTTTTTCCAGAGGAAGGTGCAGGTACTTAGGGTTAATGCCAACGACCGTAATATCGCCGCCGGTCATCGCTGCAGCATAAGCCCAGGTCCCTGCGATAATTCGGTCGCCGACAACCTTGTGCTCAGTCGGGTGCAGCTTCTCGACGCCCTCAACCGTGATGGTGTTAGATCCCGCACCCGAAATCTTGGCGCCCATCTCCACGAGCATCTCGCACAGGTCGACAATTTCGGGCTCACGGGCGGCGTTATCCAGCACAGTCGTACCTTCCGCTAGTACGGCCGCGGTCAGAATATTCTCGGTCGCGCCGACGGACGGGAAGTCCAGCTTGATGTTCGCCCCCTTGAGTCGCCCCGCCTCAGCCACCACGCAACCGTGGTGAATATAGGTGCGCGCGCCCAATTTCTCCAGGCCAGCCTGATGCATGTCCAGCGGGCGGGAACCAATAGCGTCACCACCGGGCAGTGCGACAATCGCGTTACGGGTACGCGCCGTCAGCGGCCCGAGCACACAGACCGAAGCGCGGAACTGGCGCACGGCATCGAAGTCGGCGTGATGCGAGAGTTCTTCGGGCACCGTGATCTCAATCCGGTCGCCCTCGCGCGTAACGGAGCAGCCGAGCCCTTCGAGGACCTTTTGCATCAATGGCACGTCATCAATTTCAGGGCAGTTCGTCAGTACTGTCGTGCCCTCGGCGAGAAGCGCCGCACCCATCAGTTTCAGAACCGAGTTCTTCGCCCCGGAAATCTGAACCTGACCATTTAGCGTCGCTCCGCCTTTAACCAGAAATCGCTCATTTCCCACTCCCCCAGCCAACCACATTTCGCAATATCGCGCTTAGGCTTGAAGCTATGAGCGTTCATCTAACTCGCATTTACACTCGCACCGGCGACGACGGCACCACTGGATTATCCGATTTCAGCCGCGTTCCCAAGGATGATTCTCGCCTTATCGCCTACGCCACGTGCGAGGAGGCCAACGCCGCACTCGGTCAGGCGCTCAGTTTCGGCACGCTTGACGACGAGGTCTCGGCTGTCATCCGCTACGTGCAGAATGACCTCTTTGATGCCGGAGCCGACCTGGCAACACCTGTTGAAGAAAACCCGAAGTACCCGCCGTTGCGTATCGAGCCGGATTACATCGAGCGACTCGAGCACTGGTGCGACCAGTTCAATGAACAACTGCCGAAACTGGATTCCTTCATCCTCCCGGGAGGCACACCAGCCGCAGCACTGCTACACACAGCTCGGGTGATTACTCGCCGAGCTGAGCGTGCAGCATGGGCTGCCTGCCGCGAATTTCCCGAAACCACCTCAGTCCTACCGGCGAAGTATCTCAATCGCCTGTCTGACCTGCTGTTTATTCTTTCGAGAGTGGCCAATGACGGAAACGACGTTAAGTGGATCCCCGGTGGTGAGCGCGAAGCCCAGCGGCAAGCAGGGGGTAAGTAGCGGGTCAGGTAGCAGAACTGACTACCCCAATACCCGCGGGTTTGGACGCAAAGGAACCGTCGTCAAGCGGTTTACGGCAGTGCGCCGATGCGACGGGCCGCGTTGACGGCCTCGTAGCGAGTATGGGCGCCCAGCTTGCGCATTACGGAGCGGAGGTAGGACTTAACCGTCTCGGCACCGATGCCCATTTCCTCTGCGGCCTCGACGTTGGTGTGACCGAGGGCGACACAGGCGAGAACATCGAGCTCACGAGCCGACAGCTTGGTGGTCTGCTTGACGCGAACCGGGGTGACCATCTGGTCACAGAGCACCTCGAGTTCCTGGCGCAGCTTCTCGTCATCCACACGGTTAGCGAGCATGCGCAGCTTGGAGTGCGTGGAACGAACCTGCTCCCACTCAGCGCCATTCATGATGCGGCCGCCCTTACCGTTGCCAGAACGATCCATGTTGCGGCAGGCATCGACGACAGCGAGGTCCTGCTCCAGGCAACGGGCGGTCATTGTGACCTCTTCAAGAACCTTGTCCCCCAGGCGCACCGAGGAGTGCACGCCACCGTAGAGCACGCCACGGACAAGACGCGAAACGATCACCGGCACGGCGACCAGCGAGTGCAGGCCTTCGTCACGAATCTTGTCGTCATACTCATGGGTAATAACCTTGGCGCGCAGGTAGTCACTGACACCCACCGGGCGGCGCGTGGCCAACACGCGACCACCGACACCCGCACCCGATTCCACAGTCAGATTCTGCAGGGCCGGAGTACGCAGGCCAACCCAGTTGTTGATCTGCATCTTAGAGTTATCGGTGACTTCCGCATACATTGTGACCGGAATACCAGTCGCATTCTTTAGGGCGACCAAGGACGACTTAATAACCTCATTGTCGTCCAGAATGCGGTGGGGATCCATCTCGCGTCCTCCTGCGTAACGGGCAAATTGCTTCACTGGCACCCACAGAGGCACCATCAGCCTGTGACTTCGCGCCGACTTACACTCCTACGAAATGGCCAACTACCGCTCAGCGGCCACTGACCCTTTCGGGGGCTGTAAACCGTACAAAGTAGATAGTACCCTCCGAACGGGTACACCTGCATTAAGGCATCCGTCACACAATCTTAGGAAACAACTAGGTTTCTCTACAAGTACGTAAAGAAAATACCAGGATAAATCCTGTCATTAGCCCCGCCTCGGCCGAATAAATACAAGGCAGGGGGTAGCTATTTTTCCGCTAACAAACTGCGTGAATGTTGATAACAGAGGGTAATGAACGGCGTTTTACCCCCAATGCGGACATTTTCGAAAAAGACCTTCGCTTATTTTGCATCGTGCGCTATTGTCATACATGCAACAGGTTTTGTTGAGTTCCACTTTCAATGCTACGTCCTCCACGTGGTTGTCCGAAGGTGGTGCACAGCAAACGCAAGAGGGAATCCGGTGCAATTCCGGAACTGTCCCGCAGCGGTAATCTGGAACAAAATTCGCCAACGGCACTGAGGTTATTTCAACCTTGGGAAGCGGCGAAAAGTAGGAAAATTGATAATAAGGATCTGCACGTAAGCATTGAAGCTTGCGGCAGTCGTCATCCCCTTATTGTCGGTCACGCCAGAAAGTCCGAATACCTGCCTGATGCGCCGAGGGCACTGCAAAGTGCCACGGCCACGGAGATCGCCCGCGGACAGGTGTGACGTGAAATGGAAGCGAAGAAATGCGACAGCTTCGCCTATATTTCTAGGCCTATTTTCATAGGCATTACGCCCTGCCCGCGGGCGTTTTTCTCATTTTTAGCGCGGTTTAGCTGCACATATCGATGAGCTATTCACCAACCAAGCCACTCGCCTAAACATCCTCTGGATGGCACACATCTCGCCCAATCGCCTTGGAGACCACGGGCGCCCAGGGCAAAGCCAGTCGAGCATGTTCGACCAACCGTCGATCGGCCAAAATTTCTTCCTTGGCGCCGACGCGCAGTTTGCCGTCGGCAAGCACCGCTGCCCTATCGGCGAAATTCCACGCGAAGTCGATGTCGTGCGTGGCGACGACGACGGCAGTGCTCTGATCGCGCAATTGATTGAGCGTGTGTGCAAGCTTTCGGGTCGCCTGCGGATCGAGGCCGGCGGAGGGCTCGTCGAGAAGCAGCACACGCGGATGCATCGCCAGCGCACCAGCGAGAGCGACGCGCTTGCGCTGACCATAGGAAAGCTGGTGCGGAACGCGTTCGGCGAGATCGGTGATCTCGGCGGTACCTAGAGCCTGCCGGACGCGCCGTTCGACTTCCTCGTTCTTAAGCCCCAGGTTGACGGGACCGAACGAGACGTCTGCAAACACGCTAGCCGCGAAGATTTGCTCATCCGGATCCTGCGTGACCATCTGCACTGAGCGACGGACCGCATTGCGGCCGTGCCGGGAGTACGTGTAGACGGTGCCGTCAAGGCGGACCTCACCACTATTGGGCTTAGACGCTCCCGCGAGCATACGCAACAGCGTGGACTTGCCCGAACCGTTTGCCCCCAACAGCGCTAGGCGCTCGCCACCCGAAATTGCCAGATCCACGCCTTTCAGAACGTGGGTTTCGTCGTAAGCGTATGTAACTGCAGCCGCTTCGACAATGACACCGTTGGCACCATGTACGTGATCAGCGCGATTTTTCCTGCTGCTCGACATCCCTATACACCCCATTTCAGCAGCGCCCAGGCCGCAATCAACGACAAAAGTAATGCACTGGATATCGCGATGAACTTCGGCTGCCTGGGCCGCGAAATCACCAGTACTTTCATTGCGCTCGGATCGGCGCGCAGCTCGATTCCCTCTTGCATCTTGCGCGCGCGGGTAAAGGCAATTACAAAGAGGCTGGCGGACTGTGCCGCTACATCTCGGATCATCGCCCGGCGCGTGGAGTGTCCCAAGCGTCGTGCTTGCGCTTCCGTCATCGAGTGTGCGGAGTGAATCAGCACGCCGGTCATCCGGTAAATCACCTCGGCGAGGTACGTCAAGTATCGCGGCAAGCCGTGCTTGTCGAGCCAGGCAATGAGCTCCGAAATCGGAGTGGTCAGCGCAAAGACCATCGTGCAGCTGATACCCGCAAACGAACGCATCACAACCTGCGCCATTCGCTGCGGGCCATCCGGCGACCACGCGAGACCGTCGGGAGTAAGCGCTACCAAAAGCGGAAACGCGCCGACGAGCACAAAAGCCGCCGGTGCCAGCACCATTGCCACATACAGCTTGCGGGGCACTCGGGCTATGTACGCAATAGACCAAGCAATGACCGCAATGACAGGCGCAAAGGGAATTGGCGGTAGCGCAACCGCCAGAATCAGCAGCCCACCGAGCAGCAGAATCTTTTCACCCACGTTGCGGCGTGCCCAAGCGCTGCGCGCCGCTGCAGCTTCTAGCGCATTCACTGCTCTTTCTCGCGCTTGTCCGAACGCGCAGCAGCCTTCCCTCGGTAGAAGCCAATAACGTAGAACAGGACGCCAGCACCGATAACGGCCTGGAGCGCGAACAGACCCGACTCGACCTCACCCGGCAGCTCGCCGACGAGTGGCTCGAACCACGGCTCGTAGTTCGGGTCGATTTCCTGAATTGTCTCCGTAGCGGTGGCATCAGTGCCGGCGAACGGCTCCTCGGCGTCGTCGTCCCCGTAGTTGAAGAACAGCGGGAACATGGCAATTACGACTACCAGGACAATGAGACCAACGCTGACCCACACGGAGTTCTTCTTCGGCTGGCTAGCTGCCTGTGCGTCGACAATCTGCGCGTTGTTTTTTGCATTCATAATCGTGCTCTCTTTCGCTTCTTTTCGCTTGACGACGGCTACTGCTTCTGGCCAGATACGGATGCAGCTGCCGCATTCTGCGAAGTGACAGATCCTGCAACAGCGTCAGCCGTGGCTTCTGCAGCTTTCGCCTCCAGCGCCGGTGCTGGCGCATCACCGAAGCGGGACAGGAAGCCGAGATCGAGGAGCTCAGAATGTGCCACGGCCAGCAGGGTGCGCATGAGAATGACGGTGACCAGAGCCTCGATGATCGCCAGCGGAATCTGCGTGATAGCGAACAGGCCGAGGAATGTAGCCAGAGCGCCGCCGACACCGCCCGGGTTTGCCGGGTGTGCAAGAGCGAGCTGCACGGAGGTCACAACATAGGTGGAGAGGTCAGCGAAGAACGCTGCCATAAACACACCTGGTAGCAGGCCTCCGCCGAGCTTTCGGGTCAATACGTAGAAGGCGTAGCCGACCCACGGGCCGACGATTGCCATGGAGAAGATGTTCGCACCGAGCGTCGTAATGCCGCCGTGAGCGAGCAAGATTGCTTGGAAGAGCAACACGATGGAGCCAAGCAGCGCCATCACCGGAGGTTTGAAGATTACAGCACCAAAACCTGTACCCGTCGGGTGCGAAGTGGAACCCGTCACGGATGGAATCTTGATTGCGGAGAGCACGAAGGTAAACGCGCCGGCAGCACCGAGCAGCATGCCGCTACCGGGATGTTCTTTCATAGTGCGCTTGACTTGAATTGCGCCGTGAATGACAAAGGGAGCGGCAGCTACGCCCCACCCAATGCAATGAGTAACTGGGAGAAATCCCTCAGCAATATGCATGATGTAAATCATCTTTCTACGGCGCTATTCACCTCGACAGCACCGCTCGACCGCCAATCCGCGGACGCGAATTGGATGATTTACAGTCGGTCTCCTGGCTGATGGGCTGAGGAAAGCTTCACACTTCTATTAATGCTTCGCCTCCTTCCCCAAAGGTTTGAGTCCCCCTGAGTGGCTTCGACGAAGCACCGCAATCGCTGAGTCCATTGTCTGCGTTTTCCGGTTATCGCATATAACCGCTGTGCAGATAAGGGCCGCAATCGCGCCCAATCACAGTGGCGAGGGCCGCTGCCTATTTACAAGGCATTCCCGTGCACTGTAAATCACGTCTCAGAATAGTGGATTCTAAGAAACTTTAATGCTCTTTACCCTCACAATGGAGGTAAGGACGAGCAAGGCAATGAGATAGCGTTAACGTGGCAAGAGCAGGAGCATTGCGACAATAGCGGTGCGACTGCGACGACGCCGGCCGCGGCGACTATGACGGTGGCAACACCGGAACTGACAGCTTCCACTTCCCTACGCAAGCCATAAAATAGACGAACTGGTCTGTACTAATTGCAGGATCAGGCGTACACTACGGCTACACGCGAAAACTCATTAGGAAGTCCTCTGTGATTTCCGGACTGGATAAGATTAATGACTATTTATAACGATGTCACTGAACTGATCGGCAACACCCCGCTGGTTAAGCTCAACCGTGTTACCGAGGGCCTGCCGGGCAACGTGATTGCCAAGCTGGAGTTTTACAACCCTGCCAACTCGGTCAAGGACCGCATCGGCAACGCAATTATCGATGCCGCCGAGCGCTCTGGCGAGCTCAAGCCGGGCGGAACCATCGTCGAGGGTACCTCGGGCAACACCGGTATCGCGCTGGCAATGGTCGGCGCAGCCCGCGGTTACAAGGTCATTCTCACTATGCCGGACACCATGAGCCAGGAGCGCCGCGTCGTTCTGCGCGCATTTGGCGCTGAGCTTGTACTCACCCCGGGCGCGGATGGCATGCGCGGCGCTGTCGATAAGGCCAACGAAATCGTGGCTAACACCGACAATGCAATCCTGGCTTCCCAGTTCGCCAACCCGGCCAACCCGGCTATCCACGAGGCAACCACTGGTGAAGAAATCTGGGAAGCTACCGACGGCAAGGTTGATTACTTCGTGGCTGGTGTCGGCACCGGCGGCACCATTACCGGTGCTGGTCGCACGCTGAAGAAGCACAACTCGGACATCAAGCTGGTTGCCGTTGAGCCGAAGGCCTCCCCGCTGCTGACCGAGGGCACCGCCGGCCCGCACAAGATTCAGGGTCTGGGCGCAAACTTCGTCCCAGAGGTTCTCGATCAGGAGCTTCTCGACGAGATCATTGCGGTTACCAACGAGGACGCTATTGAGGTCTCCCGCAAGGTCGCTGCAGCCGAGGGCATCCTCGGCGGCATTTCTGCCGGTGCAAACATCAAGGCTGCTCTCGAGATTGCAGCCCGCCCGGAGTCCGAGGGCAAGAACATCGTCGTGATTGTTCCTGACTTCGGCGAGCGCTACGTCTCCTCCATCCTGTACGAGGATCTGCGCGACTAAGACCAAGCGCTATAAACGCCCGTAACCTTCTCTGCAGAGCCCGCTAGCTGGCACTTTCCGTCGGCAAGCGGGTTTTTTCATTGCCCACACTTCCGACCAGATAGAATTGACGCCCATGAGTGACTTTTTCCGAATCCTCAAAGAGGATCTGGACAATGCCCGCGCGCACGACCCAGCTGCGCGCAGTGATGTAGAAAATGCCATTGTCTACTCCGGCCTACACGCAATCTGGATTCACCGATTCTCGCACCGCCTCTGGAAACGAGGCGGGATTTCCAAGGGCATTGCACGAGTACTCGCACAGTTTTCCCGTTGGCTGACTGGTATTGAGATTCACCCGGGCGCTCAAATTGGCCGAAGGTTCTTCATCGACCACGGTATGGGCATCGTCATTGGCGAAACCGCAGAAATCGGTGACGGCTGCATGCTCTACCACGGCGTGACGCTTGGCGGCCGCTCACTGGAGAAGGTAAAACGCCACCCCACCCTGGAGGACAACGTCACCGTCGGAGCAGGTGCGAAAGTCCTTGGCCCCATCACAATTGGTGCAGGCTCATCAGTCGGCGCCAACTCCGTGGTCACCCACAGCTGCCCACCCGATTCCATCGTGATAGGAATTCCGGGCCGCGTACGCCCTGCCAAGCCCGACGAGCACAAGCCGTTGTGCGATCCGGCGGTGTACGTCCAAGGTGACGGGGACTTCATCTAGCCCCGCCCTAAAACTAGCTCTACATACAAAAGCCGGCCGGCTGCTCTTCCTATCGTGAGCAGCCGGCCGGCTGCTTTGTGCGTTCTTTGCCCTTCAGCGACTAGTCAGCCAGTAGATCCTGGTATTCCGGGTTTTTCTCCACGAAGTTGGCAACAGCGGAGCAGCTGGTGCGAATCTTTCGGTTGTTCTTCCGAACATCATCCAACGCGCCTGCGATAAGCGGCTTGGACAGGCCTTGTCCACGGAACTTGCCATCTACAACCGTGTGGTCAAAGTCCAGGGCACCTTCCACCGGGGTGTAAGCGGCAAAGCCGGCCTCTTCTCCCTCCACGGTGAGAACGTAGCGCTGACCGGCCTCATCATGCGAAATAGTGTGTGCCATTTTCGGAATCACTTCCCTCTCATGGTTGTGAAGCGTCGTCATTGCAAACGACTCTTAGGATGTAACCCAGATAACAGCTCTCGCTTCGGATTAATTCCGAATCCCGGCTAGTTCTGCACTAGCGGGGGTTCGCCCGGGTGCTCGTCGGCACGCCCGACAGCGACACGGCACGGGACATCGCCCTTCGCGACCTTAGTCGCAGCCTCCCCCTCTGCCCACCCCGGGCTGACGGCCTCAGCGAGCGGGCCTGCCAGATCCGCCATTTCGCAGTGAGACAGCCCCGGAGCCACCACACTGATGCGGTAACGCTTCCGATCCCCCGGATCCATGCCCGGGTTGGCCTCCGCCCACAAATCAGCGAGCGAAGAGGTGCGCCCCACATCGGGCATGACATCCTCGTAGACGTTGACTTCCTGATCCGGAATCAGTTCCGCGAGCACCCCACGAACCTTCTCAGCAGCCGATTGGCTGCCCTCAGCATCCGTGTAGACGAAGATGCGCACGACCCACGGCAGCGTCTTATCGTGGGACAGCGTTCCTGCTGAGGCGAATTCCTTACTCATGCACAACATCCTATCCGCTAGGGTGTGTACGCGGTTTAATTTCCCCCACTTTAAGGCTTTCGCACGGCTCGATGCACTGTGCTTTACGACGATCCCCGCGGGTTAAGTGACAAAAGGGGATGCGGACGTTTTTTTGGACAGTTTCAATCTCACGCTACATTGACTTTTCGGTATTCGGCAATGCTCAAACCATCGAGGCTGATCTTGATTCGGTGATTGTTGTAGAACTCAATGTATGTCGCGATTGCTTCTTTGAGCTCTTGAGGGTTCTGCCAGGTTCTGCCGTAGTACATTTCGTTTTTCATTCGGCCGAAGAACCCCTCGCATGCTGCATTGTCGGGGCTACAACCTTTCTTCGACATCGAGCGAAGTATTCCGAACTTCTCGGTCATACTTCGCCAGCTGCTGCCTCGATAATGTGCTCCGCGGTCTGAGTGAATCACCAAGGAGCCATCCATTGCCGGCTTTTCGGTTGCGATTGCTGCGTACAAAGTTTCTTCTGCTAACTCCATGGTGGGATGAACACTTGTTTTTGCTGCCACGACCTTCCCGTCAAAACAGTCAATGATGGCAGACAGGTACACGCGACCTTGGTTAGTAGCGAAAACACTGATGTCAGTCAGCCACAACCGATTTGGATGCTCAGCATGAAAATTACGGTTCACCAGGTTAGGTGGTGCGGGAGAAATTTCCCCTTGATAGCTGGAGTAACGCCACTTTCGTTTCGGGAACCAGGGACGAATTCCCTCTTCGTGCATGAGACGGCGGACGACCTTCTCACTGATAACGATCCCGCGATGGCGCAGTTCCCACCAAAGTCGGCGATAGCCGTAGGTGTTATTCGACTCAGAACTAATCTCATGAAGCAATTCGCGGATATGCGCGTGCTTATCCGGAGCAAATCGCTGTTGGAGTTGGTAGTAGAAGCTTGATGCCGCAAGATCAATAGCAGCAAGCAGCATAGATAACGGAAACTCGCCGCGTAACGCGTCAACCACTTCAGCCTTGTGCTTATTGCTGAGCTGCCCCGGGATGACGCTGACGTCTTTTTTTACAAGTTCCAGCTCCTTTTCCAAAACAGCCTTGTCAACGAGCAGTTGAGCCATTTGCTTTTTCAGTTCTGCAGGATCATCGGCTAATGATTTCTCGAATGCTGCTCGGGTGGGCATGCGAGTGTGCTCTTTGCGTTCTCTTTTCGACATCAAACCCCATTTTCCCTCTTCACGGTGGCGTTGTGCCCAAGAATAGACACTCATCTTTGAGCGCAGCTCGCATTCCACAGCGGTGTCAGCTGGCCTCCAACCAGCGTTGAAGAGCTCAACAGCACGAAGCTT